>CAZNMV010000224.1:0-5758 GCA_964573835.1 uncultured Aestuariivita sp.
TGCGCACGGGCCGCGACATCGTCATGGCGGCGATGATGGGGGCCGAGGAATACGGCATCGGCACCGCCGCGCTGATCGCCATGGGCTGCATCATGGTGCGTCAGTGCCAGTCGAACACCTGCCCGGTGGGCGTCTGCACGCAGGATCCGGCCCTGCGGGCAAAGTTCACCGGCAATGCCGACAAGGTGGTGAACCTCATCACCTTCTATGCGCAGGAAGTGCGGGAAATCCTTGCTTCCATCGGCGCGCGGTCGTTGTCTGACGTGATCGGCCGGGCAGACCTGCTGACGCAGGTCAGCCGCGGGTCGGCCAACCTCGACGATCTGGACCTGAACCCGCTTCTCATCACGGTCGATGGGTCGCAGAACATCGTCTACAACCGCGACAAGCCCCGCAACGTGGTGCCCGATACGCTTGACGCCGAAATCGTCCGCGACGCGGCGCGCTTCCTGAAGGATGGCGAAAAGATGCAGCTGTCCTATGCGGTGCAGAACACGCACCGCACCGTGGGCACCCGCACGTCGAGCCATATCGTCCAGAACTTCGGGATGCGAAATGCGCTGCAGCCCGATCACCTGACGGTCAAGCTGCAGGGGTCCGCCGGTCAGTCGCTGGGCGCCTTCGCAGCGCCGGGGCTGAAGCTCGAGGTCTCGGGCGATGCCAATGACTATGTCGGCAAGGGCTTGTCGGGCGGCGTGATCGTGGTGCGCCCGCCGATGGCGTCGCCGCTGAAGGCGCACGAGAACACGATCATCGGCAACACCGTTCTTTACGGCGCGACCGACGGTTACCTGTTCGCGGCGGGCCGCGCGGGCGAACGGTTCGCCGTGCGCAATTCCGGCGCGAAGGTGGTGGTCGAAGGCTGCGGGTCGAACGGCTGCGAATACATGACCGGCGGCGTTGCCGTGATCCTGGGCGGGATCGGTGCCAACTTCGGCGCGGGCATGACGGGGGGCATGGCCTATCTTTATGACCCCGAAGGCCTTGCACAGAGCCTGATGAACATGGAGACGCTGGTGACCTGCCCGGTCACGGTGGAACACTGGGAACATCAGCTCAAGGGTCTGATCGAACGCCACGCGAAGGAGACGGGCAGCCGCAAGGCGGCCGATATCCTTCAGCACTGGGAGGTGGAGCGGAAGAATTTCCTTCAGGTCTGTCCGAAGGAGATGCTGATTCACCTGCCCGCGCCGCTGGCCATCGAGGAAAAGGCGATGCCGGCTGAATAAGGCCGCGCCGTCCGCGCCAAGCAAAGCCCCGGTCCTGCGCCGGGGCTTTTTGTTTCAGGACTTTTCGGATTGTGGCCGGACCCATATAGACGGTCTATGGCGAAACGGGCTGGCAAAACGAAAGGCAGGCACTCCGGCGCGCGGGCAAAGCGGCGCGGGCCTTTCAGGCTTGTCCGGTTCCTTCTGCTGCGGGCGAGCACGCTTCTGATCCTGAGCATTTTCGCGCTGGTCTGCCTCTTCGCGGTGGTCAATCCGCCGACAACCCATACGATCTGGGCGGAAGCGCGCCGCCTGGGCGGGGTCGAGCAGACCTGGGTGCCGCTGGATCAGGTGGCCCCGGTGATGGCGCGCGCCGTGGTGGCGGCGGAGGATGCGAATTTCTGTCAGCACTGGGGTTTCGACGTCGAGGCGATCCGCAACGTGATCACGGCGGGGGGCGCGCGCGGCGCATCGACCATCAGCCAACAGGTGGTGAAGAACGTGTTTCTCTGGCAGGGCCGGTCCTGGCTGCGCAAGGCGCTGGAGGCCGCGATCACACCCGCGGTCGAGACGGTCTGGACGAAGCGGCGCATCCTCGAGGTTTATCTGAACGTGGCCGAATTCGGCGAAGGCGTCTTCGGGGTCGAGGCAGCGGCGCAGCATCATTTCGGCGTCACCGCGCAGGACCTGAGCGATGTGCAGGCGGCGCGGCTGGCCGCGGTGCTGCCCGCACCCAAGCAAAGATCGGCCTCGCGTCCGTCCGAGTTTGTCCGCAATCGTGCAGCGCGGATCCTTGATGGGGCGGCCACCATCCGCGCAGATGGGCGCGCGGACTGTTTCGAGGATTGAAAACCCCCCGCCCATTGGGCACACAGGGTCAGACTTTGCGCAGGTTCCCACCGTCATGGCCCGATTGTTCCACGTTCCCTTGTCCCCCTTCTGCCGGAAGGTGAGGCTGAGCCTTGCCGAGAAGAAGGTCGAGGTGGAACTCGTCGAGGAACGCTATTGGGAAAAGGACGCCGATTTCCTGCGCCGCAACCCGGCGGGCAAGGTCCCGGTCATCAAGCTGGACGGGCGGATGATGTCGGAAAGTGCGGCCATCTGCGAATATATCGAGGAAACACGGCCCGAACCGCCGCTGATGCCGCGCGACCCGGAGGCGCGGTTCGAGGTGCGGCGCCTTGTGTCGTGGTTCGACGACAAGTTCCACAACGAGGTGACGTCGAAGCTTTTGTACGAGCGGGTCAACAAGAAGATGATGAAGGCCGGCTATCCCGACAGCGCCAACGTCAAGGCGGGCGCGCGGGCGATCAAGTATCACCTCGATTACATGACGTGGTTGCTGGACCATCGCCGCTGGCTGGCGGGCGATGCCATGACGCTGGCCGATTTCGCGGCGGCGGCGCATCTGTCGTCACTCGACTATATCTCGGACGTGGACTGGAACCGCAGCGCGGTGGTCAAGGACTGGTATGCCAAGATCAAGAGCCGTCCCGCCTTCCGGTCGATCCTGGCCGACCAGGTGCCGGGCTTTCCGCCGCCTGCGCATTATGCCGATCTCGATTTCTGATCCCCGGGCGGGGAGGGGGGCTCTGCCCCCCGCCTGCGGCTCCCCCCGGGATATTTGTGAACCCGAAGAAGCATGGGACTGAAGGAACGGCTGATCGCGCGCGCCCTTGAGGAAGGGTTCGTGGCGGCGCGGGTCTGCCGCCCCGATGCGGTGCCGGGGGTGCCCGGGCGGCTGCGCGACTGGCTCGAGGCTGGGTATCACGGGCAGATGGGCTGGATGGAGCAGCGGGTGGAGTGGCGGGGGGACCCGTCCGCGCTCTGGCCCGGGGCGCGGTCGGTGCTGATGCTGGCCGAGAGTTACGCGCCCGAGGCCGACCCGATGGCGCGGCTGGGCTGGCGGGACCGGGGGGTGATTTCGGTCTATGCGCAGAACCGCGATTACCATGATCTGGTGAAGAAGCGGCTGAAGCGGCTGGCGCGCTGGCTGATCGCCGAGGCGGGCGGCGAGGTGAAGGTCTTCGTGGATACTGCGCCGGTGCCGGAGAAGGCGCTGGGCCAGGCGGCGGGGCTGGGCTGGCAGGGCAAGCATACCAACCTTCTGAGCCGGGACTGGGGCAATTGGGCCTTTTTAGGGTCTGTTTTCACGACGCTGGAGCTGGAGCCGGACGCGCCCGAGGCCGATCATTGCGGGTCGTGCCGGGCCTGTCTTGACGCCTGCCCGACAGGGGCCTTTCCCAAGCCTTACGTCCTCGATGCGCGGCGGTGCATTTCGTATCTCACGATCGAGCATCATGGACCGGTGGCGGAGGATCTGCGGCCGCTGATGGGCAACCGCATCTATGGTTGTGACGACTGCCTTGCCGTCTGCCCCTGGAACAAGTTTGCGGTGGCGGCGAGTGATATCCGTTACGCGGCGCGGGATGATCTGGTGGCACCGCGCCTGGCCGATCTGGCCGGGCTGGACGATGCCGCGTTCCGGGCGCGGTTCTCAGGATCGCCGGTCAAGCGGATCGGGCGGGGGCGGTTCGTGCGCAACGTGCTCTATGCCATCGGGAATTCGGGCGACGGCGGGTTGCTGGCGGTGGCGCGGCCGCTGACGGGGGACCCCGACCCGGTGGTGGCGGATGCGGCGGGCTGGGCGGTGAAACGTCTGTCTGAATGACGCAAAGGGACAAGACGGGTCGCGGCGGGGCATTAGAACCGGCGAAGCGATGAACGAGGGGACAGGCAATGGCCATTCTGCTGGGCGTGGATACGGGCGGCACCTATACCGATGCCGTGCTGATCCGGGACGGCGCCACGATCCTTGCCACCGCGAAGGCGCTGACGACGCGGCAGGATCTGGCCATCGGGATCGGCGAAGCGGTCGATGCCGTGCTGAAGACCGCAGGCGTCGCGGGCGGCGAGGTGGCGATGGCGGCTTTGTCCACAACGCTGGCCACCAATGCGCTGGTCGAAGGGCAAGGCGGGCGCGTCGGGCTGGTCTTCATCGGCTTCCGCGAGAGCGATCTGGACCGCCACGGCGTGGGCGATGCGCTGAAGGGCGACCCCTGTCTGGTGATCGCGGGCGGGCATGATCACGCGGGCGGCGAGGCGGCGGCGCTGGATCAGGCGGCGCTGGAGGCCTTTCTGCGATCGGACGCGGCGCGGGTGAGCGGCTGGGCCGTGGCGTCGCAATTCGCCACGCGCAATCCGGCGCATGAGCTGCGCGCCGCCGCGATGATCCGGGACATCACCGGTGCGCCCGTTACCTGTTCGCATGACCTGTCGGCGCGGCTGAACGGGCCGAAGCGGGCGGTGACGGCAGTGCTGAATGCCCGGCTGATCGGGATGATCGACCGGCTGATCGCCCGGGCCGGCGACGGGCTGGCGGGCCTTGGCGTCACCGCGCCCTTGATGGTGGTGCGGGGTGACGGGGCGCTCATGTCGGCGGCGCAGGCGCGCGCCCGGCCGATCGAGACGATCCTGAGCGGGCCTGCCGCCTCGATCGTGGGGGCGCGCTGGCTGACCGGGGCGGAAGAGGCGCTGGTCTCCGATATCGGCGGGACGACGACAGATGTCGCCGTCCTGCGCGGCGGGCGGCCCGCGATCGACCCGGACGGCGCGCAGGTGGGCGGCTTCCGCACCATGGTCGAGGCGGTGGCGATGCGCACCACGGGGCTCGGCGGTGACAGCCAGGTCCATGTGCAGACAGAAGGGCTGCAGGGCGGTGTGCGGCTGGGGCCAAGGCGGGTCGTGCCGGTATCGCTCATGGCGGTGGGGGCCGGGACGGTGGTGCATGCCGCGCTCGACGCGCAGCTGCGCAGTTCGGTGCCGGGCGAGCATGATGCGCGGTTCGTGCGGGCGGTGCCGGGGGTGTCGGCGGCGGGACTGGGCGAACGGGAGGCGGCATTGCTGGCGCGGGTCGGGGATGCGGTGCATCCGCTGGGGTCGGTCCTGCGCAACCGGATGGATCACGGCGCGCTGACGCGGCTGATCGACCGGGGGCTGGTGCAGGTGTCGGGCGTCACGCCGTCGGATGCGGCGCATGTGCTGGGTCTGGCCGGGGCCTGGGACAGCGCCGCGGCCGAGAAGGCGGTGGCGCTGGTCGCCCGCAAGCGGGTGGGCAGCGGCGAACGGCTGGCCCCGGATGCGGCGGGCCTTGCGCGGATGATCGTGGCGCAGCTGCAGGCGGATACGGCGATTGCGCTTCTGGAAACCGCCTGTGCCGAGGAGGGCGAGGCGTTCGGCCTGCCCCCGACGGATCTGGCGCGCCATGTTCTGACGCGGCGCGGGCTTGATCATCATCGCGGGCTGGTGCGTGTCGATCTGGCGCTGGGGGTGCCGGTCGTGGGTCTGGGCGCCTCGGCGCCGACCTATTACCCGGCGGTGGGCGAAAGGCTGGGCTGCGAGATGATCCTGCCCGAACACGCGGGCGTCGCCAATGCCATCGGGGCGGTGGTGGGGCAGGTCATGGTGCGGCGGACGGGGACCGTCACGTCCCCGTCTGAAGGGCGCTACCGCGTGCATCTGGAGACCGGGCCCGAGGATTTCGGCGACCC
>CAZNMV010000225.1:0-5744 GCA_964573835.1 uncultured Aestuariivita sp.
GTCGCCCCGGTCTGGTAGCAGATCAGCAGATCGCCGCGCGCCGCGCCCTTCGTGATGCGCACCAGCCTCGGATACCGGCCCATGCCGCCTTCGGGCGGGGTCAGGTCGATACGCTCACCCCAGATGATGCTCTGGCCGGGCTGGTTCTTCTTCTGCTGGGCGAAAGACGCGTCCGGCGCGGCAAGGAAAAGCGCCGCCGTCAGGGCAAGGAGCGCGAAGAGACGTCTTGGCATGCGAGCGCTTTCTACTTGGTCTGTCTGTGGTCGAAGCCTACCAGAACCGGAGCGATTCCCAAGGCTGCAATTTCGCCGCGCGCCCCGTCTCAGCCCTTCTGTTTCAGCAGGCGATCCGCCTTCTTGCGCACCAGCACCGAGCGCAGGTCATGCATCGCCAGCAGCAGCGCATCGGTCACGGCGTCAAGCTGTTCGGGGCTGGCCTTGGACTGTGCCCACTGGGTGGTGGTGTTCATGTGATCGACCGCGCGGAAGATATCGTCGATGTCGCGCCGCGCAATAAGGTCGGCGCGGTCGGCCATCCAGGCGCGGATGACGTCGAGGTCTTCGTCGCTCAGGGTGCGATCGCCATGGGGCTTGATCTCGCCGTTGCGGATGTTGACGAGTGCGATCTGGTCCATCTCGATCCGGCGCTGGCGGTTCTCGGTATCCACCCGGAAGACCAGCGCGCCGTTCTCGCGCACGCGGAAGTAATATTCGGGCAGATCGGTCATGGGCCCGTCACCTCAGCCTCCCGCAGAAAGTGGCGATGCGGGCGCAGGCCTCGGTCAGCGCCGCGTCCGAGGTCGCGTAGCTGATGCGGAAATTGGGCGAGAGCCCGAACGCCGCGCCGAAGACGACGGCGACGCCGGTCTCTTCCAGCAGCGCGGTCACGAAATCCTCGTCCGTGGCGATCGCGGCACCGCCCGCCGAGGTCTTGCCGATCAGCCCGGCGATGGAGGGATAGACGTAGAACGCGCCTTCGGGCACCGGGCAGGTGATGCCGGGAATGGCGTTCAGTGCGGCCACGACAAGATCGCGGCGGCGCTGGAAGATCGCGCGGTAATCGCCCAGAAAGTCCTGCGGCCCGTCCAGTGCGGCGACCGCGGCCCACTGGCTGATCGTGCAGGGGTTCGAGGTGGATTGCGACTGCACCTTGCGCATGGCCGCGATCAGCTTTTCCGGCCCCGCCGCATAGCCGATGCGCCAGCCGGTCATGGCATAGGCTTTCGACACCCCGTTGCAGGTGAGCGTGCGGTCATAAAGCTCCGGTTCCACCTGCGCGGGCGTGCAGAACTCGAACCCGTCGAAGACGAGGTGTTCATACATGTCGTCGGTCATCACCCGGACATGGGGATGCCGCATCAGCACATCGGTCAGCGCCTTGAGCGCCGCGCGGTCATAGCCCGCGCCCGTGGGGTTCGAGGGCGAATTGAAGATGAACCACTTGGTCTTCGGCGTGATCGCCGCCTCGAGCTGGTCTGGCGTGATGCGGAAGCCCGCGTCGATCCCGGCCTCGATCACCACCGGGGTGCCGCCAGCCAGCAGCACCATGTCGGGATAGCTGACCCAGTAGGGGGCGGGGATGATGACCTCGTCGCCCGGGTTCAGGGTCGCCATCAGCGCGTTGTAGAGGATCTGCTTGCCGCCCGAGGCGACGCTGACCTGCGCGGGCGTGTAGGACAGATCGTTTTCGCGGGCGAATTTCCGGCAGATCGCCTGCTTCAATTCGGCGATGCCGTCGACGGTGGTGTAGCGCGTCTTGCCCGTCTCGATCGCGGCGATGCCCGCCTCGCGGATATGGCGCGGCGTGTCGAAATCGGGTTCGCCCGCGCCGAGACTGATGATGTCGCGCCCGGCCGCGCGCAATTCAGCCGCAAGTGCCGTGACCGCGACGGTGGGCGAGGGCTTGACCCGCGCCAATGTGGTCGAAAGCAGGTCCATTCCCTGTGCCCTGTTTGCCTGTCCCCTCCGATTGTCTTAAGGTCCGGCCCGAACCCGTTCAAGCCGTAAGACCGCAAAGGAGTGATCCCCGGTGTCCGACAGCGATTCCAACTGGTATGGCCCTGATGCCGCAACCTTCGGCGACCGCGTGGCTGGCGCGCGCCAGGTGGCGGGACTGACGCAGGAGGAACTGGCCGAACGGCTGGGCGTGCGTCTCGACACCATCACCGCCTGGGAGGAAGACCGGGACGAGCCGCGGTCGAACAAGCTGTCGATGCTGTCGGGTGTGCTGAACGTGTCGCTGCCGTGGCTTCTGACCGGCACGGGCGGCCCGGGCGTCGACGCCCCGGCCGAAGAGGGCGAGGTGGCGCTCCGGCGGCTGCGCCCGCTGATCGCCGATCTGGGCCGCCTGCGCGCCGATCTGGCCGCCGCCGAGGCGCGCGTGGCCGAGATGGAGCAGCGCCTGACCGATCTGCTGGGCGAGGCGCGGTCATGACCGAGACCGCGGAGGCCCGGATCAAGCGCCTGCGCATGCGGTCGATGCGGCGCGGGATCAAGGAGATGGACCTGATCCTGGACCGCTATGCCGGGCTGCGGCTCGCGGCGCTGGGCGCGGAGGAACTTGACCGTTACGACGCGCTTCTCGAGGAGAACGATCACGATCTGTACGCCTGGGTCACCGGGCAGGCGACGCCGCCGGCGGCGCTGGGCCCGCTGATCGAGGATATCCGGGCGAGCCTTGCCGACCCGGTCCACCCGGGGGCCGGGACCGCTTAACCGGTTGTTGGGAAATTGCGGTCATTGTCCGCCCGGATCAGGTGATGCCGGAGACGGACAATGAACATGGAAGCGAACCCTGCCGCCGGGGCCGACCGCGCCCAGCTTGCGCATTATCTCGAAACGCTGTCGCTGGTGGAACGCCTGCACAGGCTTCTGCTTGACGTCATCAAGGATGAATTCGAACGGCTGGGCGTGCTCGAGATCAACGCGGTCCGGGCGCTCTTGCTGTTCAACATCGGCGAGAACGAGGTGACGGCAGGCGAACTCAAGACGCGCGGCTATTATCAGGGCAGCAATGTCAGCTACAATCTGAAGAAGCTGGTCGATATGGGCTACATGCACCACCAGCGGTGCGAGATCGACCGCCGGTCGGTGCGGGTGCGCCTGACGCCGCGGGGGCGCGAAATCCGCGATATCGTCTCAGGGCTGTTCCGCCGCCATGCCGCCACGCTGGAGGACCGTGCGGTGCTCGACCGGCTGGGTCTTGACGATGTGGCCGGTGCCCTGCGACGGATGGAACGGTTCTGGACGGACCAGATCCGATATATCTATTGAACGCGGGGGTCGCCACGCCGGCCAGGCCCCGAGAAGACAAAACCGTCGAGTTCGCGCAGAAGCTTGCGCCGCATGGCGTCGGCATAGGCCTCGAAGCCCAGCGCGGTCTGCACGAAGGCATCGGCGCCCACGATGACGCTGGTGCGGAAATAGCTCGACAATTCGGCGATCTCGGCCTGGCGCGTATCGCCGATGGTCGGGTTGTCAGCGCCCACGACCAGCGCGTTGACCGTGACGCCTGCCGCAGCAAGTGCGGGTTTGACATCGCGCGGATTGGGGCCTGTGTTGCGCTGCCCGTCACCCGAAATGTCGAGGGTGCGCTTCCAGCAGGCGGGCCGTTCGTCAAGTAGGGCAAGGCCCCTTTCCATCGCATGCCCCAGCGCGGTGCCGGGCGGCGCGGGGCTGCGCCGGGTGGCACGCAGGCGCCCGGCGACGGCGTCGATGGCCGCGTCGTCGGACAGCGTCGTCCAGCCGACCAGAAGCGGCATATGCCCGGCTTCGGACCATTCGAAGACCGCCAGATCGACCGGTGCCTGGGGCATGGCCAGGATGCGCGCGCGCACCTCGGCATCCTGCAGGGCGCGGGCCACGCCTTCGATCTGGAGCCGGTATTCCCCCGCATCGACCGATCCCGACACATCGAGCGCGAGAACCAGCGCCTGCCGACAGTCCGCCGCCGCCTGCGCCCCCCAGATCGCGAGCGCCAGAGCCGCCGCCGCCTGAGCGCGCGCGCCTTTCATCCCGGGGCGGGCGCTGCAGGGGCGGCAAGCGCGCCGATGGTCCGCGGCGACAGTTCGCGTTCCAGCTTGCGGCGCATGGCGCGTTCGTAATCCTCGAAGCCATGCGCGCGTTCGAGAAAGGCGCCGGGGCCGTGCAGCACTTCGCTGCGGTAGAAATTCACCAGCCGCGTGGCGTCGTAATCGTCGCCCTGCGTCACGACGAGACCGTTCACCGTCACCTCGGCGAAAGCCGCGCGGGCATAGGCGGCGGCGGGCGGGTAGCCTTCGTTGTTCACCCCGTCGCCCGCCATGTCGACCGTCCGGTAAAGGCAGGGCGGGGCGCGGCCGAACATTGCCGCCGCAAAGCCCAGCGCATAGCCCATGGCGGTGGACGAATCCTCCTGGCTGCGGGTGGAGCGGGCAAGCACAGCGGCGGTGTCGTGAAGGTCGGCGGGGGCTTCGATCAGGCGCCAGTCGATCAGAAGCGCCTGATCGTAGCGGCCGCTCCATTCATAGACGGCGATCGCCACGGGGGCGGGTGCGGCGAAGAAGGCGCGCTGCACCTCGGGCGCGGTCAGCGCCGCGGCGAGGCCGCCGCGCTGAAGTGCATCCTCGGCCGCATCGACCGAGGAGGAAACATCGACCGCCAGCAGCAGCGCAAGGCGGCAGTCGCCGGCGGCGGCCGGGCCCGCAAGGGCCGCCGCCAGCGCCAGCGCGCCGCTGCCTCACCAATGCCCCGTGTTGCCCATGCTCGCCCAGGGTTCGGCGGGCGGCAGCGGATCGTCCTTCTGCAGCAACTCGACCGAGATGTTGTCGGGCGAGCGCACGAAGGCCATGCGCCCGTCGCGCGGCGGGCGGTTGATGGTGACGCCGTTGTCCATCAGGTGCTGGCAGGTGGCATAGATATCGTCGACCGCATAGGCGAGATGCCCGAAATGGCGGCTGTCTGACGGCAGCCCTTCGTCGCCGTCCCAGTTATAGGTGAGCTCGACCGGGCAGTCTTCCTGCCCCGGGGGGGCCATGAAGATCAGCGTGAAGCGACCCTGTTCGCTTTCATAGCGCCGCGTCTCCTTCAGGCCGAGAAGCGCGTAGAACGCCATCGAGGCGTCGAGGTCCTTCACCCGGACCATGGTGTGAAGATAGCGGATTGTCATGGCTCTGGTCCTTCCCTGTGTTGCCGCCTGTGATCCTAACGCGTCCTGCGCCGGGGGCCAGTGGTCAGAAACGCGAGGTGATGCCCACGGACAGCGACATCTCGCGCGTGGTGAAGCGGCTGTCGTTCGACCGCGTGCGCGCCGCACGCAGCTGCAGCGACGGCACGAAGCCCGCATAATCCCAGTCCTGGAAGGTCATGGTCAGGTCCGCGACTGCCGAGCGGTCCTGCCGCCCACCCGGCACGACGAACAGGCCCGAGCGGAAGAAGGGCCGATCCTCGTATCCCAGCGTCACCGCGGCGTCGAGCGTCACCGGCCCCAAGGCGCGGCCGAGGCTGTAGGCCGCGCGCAGCGACAGGGTCTGCGCGATGTCATTGCGGAAGACCGCGTCGGTGTCGCGCAGGCCCAGCGACAGCGCCATCCGGTCGCCGCCCTGCAGGCGCAGTGCATAGCTCAGGCCCAAGGTGCGCGCGGTGGAATCATAGCGCGCCCCCGACAGGCTGAGCCGGTCCTCGATGGCACCGCGGAAGGTGAAGGCGCCGATGTCGCCGACCGGCAGGGTGCGGTGGCCGCCCAGCCGCACGAAACGGTAGACCGAC
>CAZNMV010000226.1:0-5670 GCA_964573835.1 uncultured Aestuariivita sp.
TGCAGGCGATCCGGGGCGCGGGCATGAAGGCGGGTGTGGCGCTGAACCCCGGCACGCCGGCGGGGGCGGTCGCGCATCTCATGGACCTTGCGGACCTTGTCTGCGTGATGACAGTGAACCCGGGCTTCGGCGGGCAGAAGTTCATCGACATGACGGACAAGGTGCGCGAATTGCGCGCGATGATCGGGGACCGGCCCGTGCATATCGAGATCGACGGCGGGGTCGATCCGGTGACCGCGCCCCTGGTGGCGCAGGCGGGGGCGGATGTGCTGGTGGCGGGGTCGGCCGTCTTCAAGGGCGGATCGGTGGATGCGCCGGAGGTCTATGGTCGCAACATCCGCGCGATCCGCGAGGCGGCCTCGGGCACTTACGTCTGAAGCGGGGCCTGATTTTTCTGCGAAAAATCGGGCCCTATCCCAGACGGTCGGCGAAAGCGTCAAGCAGCCTGTGCTTCAGGATCTTGCCCGTGGGCGCAGCAGGCAGGCTGGTGGCAAGGATGATGCGCGCGGGCCGCTTGTAGCCCGCCAGCCTCTCGGCCACGAAGGCGCGCAGGACCTCCTCGGTCAGGGTCGAGCCTTCGGCCACCTGCACGAAAGCGATAACCTTCTCGTCGCCCGCCTCCATCCGTCCGATCACCGCCGACTGGATCACCTGCGGGTGGTCGTTCAGCGCGGCCTCCACTTCCGGCGGATAGACGTTGAAGCCGCCATGGATGATCAGCTCCTTCGACCGGCCCAGGATGTGCAGCCGGCCCTGCCCGTCGATACGGCCCAGATCGCCGGTGCGCAGCCAGCCCTCGGGTGACAGCGCCGCCGCGGTGGCGCCCGGGTTGCGGAAATAGCCCTTCATGATGTTCGGCCCGCGCACCAGCACCTCGCCCGCGCCGTCGCCCCCGCCGGGCACGGTTTCATCGATGCGGATGTCGGCACCCGGCAGGGCGGGTCCGGTCGAGGTGTCGGGATCGCCCAGCGCGCTTTGCGTGACCGACACGCCCGCGGTCGTTTCGGTCATGCCATAGCCGTTCTGCAGCGCGACCCCGTAGAAGGCTTCCGCCTTGCGTTTCCATGTGGGATCGAGCGGCGCGGCACCGGACGAGACGTAGCGGAGCGTCTGGCCGGGAAGGCGGTCGAAGCCCTGTTCGCGGGTATACTCCATGAGAAGCGCGTGCATCTGCGGCACCGCCGACAGAAGCGTGACGCCTTCGGTCAGCTCCGCGTAAAGCCGTGCGGCGGAAAAGCGCGGTTCGAACCTTATGCGCGCGCCCGCGACGGCGGCGGCGGTCACGATCGAGGCAAGCCCGAAGACATGGGTGATGGGCAGGACGCCGTAGATGAGGTCATCGGCCGTCATGCCCCGCAGGCTGGCCGAGGCCGTGCCGCCGAAGATCAGGTTGCCATGGGTCAGCATCACGCCCTTGGGATCGCCCGTGGTGCCGGTGGTGTAGAGCACGACCGCCACGTCGCCTTGCCCTTCGGGGTCGCTGGCGCGCGCGGTCAAGTGGAGGGTGCCGAAGCGGCCTTCCACCGGCTGCGCACCCAGCCGCGCGGCATGGGCGGCGGCATCGGGCGACACGGCCGTCGTTGCAAGGATGACCGCCGGGGTCGCGTGGGCGATGACGCGGTCGATCTCTGCCGCGGTCTGGCGGGCATTGACCGGAATCGCCGCCGCGCCGAGGCGCGAACAGGCGTAAAGGGCCGCGACGGCAGCGTTGCAGTTCTCGGCCAGGATCAGCACGCGGTCGCCGCGCACCACGCCCGCCTGCGCGAGGACCTGCGCGAGGTCTTGGGACGCAGCCCTCAGATCGCCCCAGGTCCAGTCCGCGCCGGTCGTGTCGGCAAGCGCGCGCGCCCCGGGGCGCGCCGCGGCCTGCGCATCGGGCAGGTCGTGCCAGAGCGCGGTCATTCCGCCGCCCCTTGCGGCAAGACGGTGTCGAGGCGGGTTAGGGCGCCGCGCGCCTCGCCCTCGAACCGGGCGATGATGTCGGCCATGGGCTCGATCCGGTCGGTCAGGCCCAGCGCGTGGCCCGCCGAAAGCATGCCCTTCGAGACATCGCCGCTGCGGTAGGCTTCGCGCCCGATCCTGCCCGCGACGAGGGGGAGAAGGTCCTGGATGGTGACGGCGGGGTTTTCGCGTTCGATGCGGGCGACTTCGGCGGTGGTCTCATTGGCAAGCGTGCGGATGGTGTTGCGCACGCTCGACATGGTGAGCGCAGTGTCGCGTTCGGTGGCATCGACCAGCGCCTGCTTGTAGCCGGGATGCGCATTCAGTTCCTCCGCCACCAGCAGGCGGGTGCCCATGACAACGCCCGCCGCCCCCATCGCCAGCGCGGCGACCAGCTGGCTGCCATGGCCCACGCCCCCGCCGATGAGGAAGGGGATCTTCAGGTCG
The DNA here is from genome assembly GCA_964573835.1 of uncultured Aestuariivita sp. Lineage (GTDB taxonomy): Bacteria > Pseudomonadota > Alphaproteobacteria > Rhodobacterales > Rhodobacteraceae > JAGYKE01. The sequence continues at coordinate 2,389 of CAZNMV010000226.1, forward strand.
CGCCCGGCCATGGCGGCGTTGACGAACGTCCCGATCATGTCCATCCCCGGATGGCCGCCGCATTCGGCACCGACGATGGCGACCATGTCGACGCCCACGGCTTCGGCCTTCACCGCATAGCGCACGGCGGGGACCTTGTGGATCACGGTCAGGCCGAGGTGCTTCAGAAGGTCCATATAGGGTTCGGGGTTGCGGCCCGAGGTTTCGACCACCCGCACGCCTTCCCCGGCGATGAGGCGGAAGATTTCCTCGGTCTTCTCGCCCGGAACCAGCTTGGGCAGCATCGAGACGTTGACGCCGAAAGGCAGCCCGTCACAGGCGCGGTGCGCCTTCGCGATCTCGGTTCGCAGGTCGGCGGTTTCGGCATGGCTCGCCGCGGTGATGAAGCCCATGATGCCCGCCCGCGCGGCGGCGGTCACGTAATCGGCATCGGCCAGCCATTGCAGGCCGCCCGCAAGGATCGGCAGGCGCAGGCCCAAGGCCCGGGTCAGCGCGGTATCCCAGGCGGGGGTCATCCGCCGAACCGGGGGCTGCGCTTTTCGAGGAAGGCCGCGATGCCTTCCGCCGCCTCATCCCCGCCTGCCGCGGCCGCCATGGCGTCGCGTTCGGCGTCGAGCTGCTGCGCCTCGGTCGCCTCATAGGCCTGCGCCACCAGCCGCCGGATCGCGCCCTGCGCCCCGCGCGGGCCTTGCGCGAGTGCATCGGCGAGGCGCATCGCCTCGGCCTCGGCTTCTCCCGGTGCGACGACTGCGGTGATCGCACCCAGTGCCTGCAGGCGTTCGGCGGTCACGGGACGGGCCAGCAGACACATCTCCATCGCCAGCTGGCGCGGAATCATGCGGGCCAGTGCGGATGTGAGGCCCGCATCCGGCACAAGCCCAGCCTTCACATAGGCGGCGGTGAACTTCGCGCCTTCTGCCGCAACGATGAGATCGCAGGCGAAGGCCAGCGACGCCCCCGCCCCGGCGGCCCCCCCTTCGACGGCGGCGATGACCGGGACCGGGCAGGCGCGGATGCCGCGCACCAGATCGTGCAGGTCGTCGACCTTGGCACGGCGTTCGGGTTCGGACAGCTTGCGCCGGTCGATCAGCACGTTCATGTCGCCGCCTGCGCAGAAGAAGCCGCCTTCCGAGGTCAGGATCACGGCGCGGATGCGCCTGTCCTGCGCACCCTTCAGCGCGTCGCCGATCGCGGCGTAAAGGTCGGGCGACAGCGCGCCGCGCCGCGTGGCGTTCATGTTGACGACGACAAGGCGGTCGCCCCGGTCATCGACGCGGGCCAAAGCACGGGCGTGCGTCATGTGTTGCCTCCCACGGGTTTGAAGACGCCGCTGGCGCGGGCGACAAGGGTGCCCGTGTCGTCGCGCATTTCAGCATCGGCATAGTGGATCTTGCGTCCGCCGCCGACGCGGCGGCCGATGGTCGTGATGCGCGCGCCCTCGCGCCCCGCCGCGATGAATTGGGTGGTCAGCGTCACGGTGACCAGCGGAGCGGAGGCGTCGGGGCGCAGGTGCTTCGACACCGCGAATCCCGCCGCCGCGTCGAGCATCATGGCAATGATCCCGCCATGGAGCGAACGCCCCCGGTTCAGGTGCTTCTCCGCCACGTCCAGCGTGACCAGCACACTGCCGTCAGTGGGCGACAGGTCGATGTCATAGCCGACAAGGTCCTGCGCGCCGCTGCCGGGGGCCGCGCTGTCACGCGGCGGAAAGGGCGATGAACCGTTCAAGGTGATAATCCGTGTCGCCGAAGCGGTGATCGGTCATGACGATGCGCTTGGCGATATGGGCCAGTTCATATTCCTGCGTCATGGCGATGCCGCCGTGCATCTGGATCGATTCCTCGGCCACAAGGCGCCCGACCCGCCCGATCAGGTGGCGCGCGGCGGCAATGTGGCGGTCGCGGATGCCCGCGTCTTCCTGCAGGTGGCCTGCGGCGAAGATCACGGCGGACCGCACCTGTTCCAGTTCGATCAGCATGTCGGCGACGCGGTGCTGCAGCGCCTGGAAGGTGCCGATGGGGCGCCCGAATTGCTGGCGCGTGCCGAGATAGTCGATGGTGAGCTTCACGGCGCTTTCCATGGCACCCAAGGCCTCTGCCGCCAGCGCGACATGGGCCAGCGCCAGCGTGTCGGAAAGATGCTGCCACCCCTGCCCCGCATCGCCCAGACGCGCCGAGGCGGGCAGGCGCACGTCGTCAAGCATGACTTCCGCCGCGCGCCCGCCCGACAACATCGGGTATCCGCGCATGGTCACACCTGCCGCGTCACTCGGCACGAGGACGAGCGAGATCCCGTCGGCATCCCCCGCCCCGCCGCTTTCGCGGGCGCTGACGATCAGGTAACCAGCGGCTTCGGCGTTCACCACCACGGACTTGCGGCCCGAAAGCACGATATCGCCGCCCTGCGCCACAAGCCGGGTTTCCACATGGGTCAGGTCATAGCGGCTGACCGGTTCGCCATGGGCCAGCGCAAGGTGCGCCCCGCCAGCGATCACCTCTTCCACCAGATCGGCCCGCCCCGCGGCGGCCAGCAACCGCCCGCCGAGGATGGCGGTGTCCATCACCGGTTCGACCACGCCCGCGCGGCCCAGTTCCTCGAACACCACGGCGATGTCGAAGCCCGCACCGCCGAAGCCGCCCTGTTCTTCGGTGAACAAGGCACCCAGCACGCCGAGTTCGGCCAGTTGCGCCCAGATGTCCGCGCTGAAGCCTTCGTCGCTGCCAAGGATGCGGTTGCGCGCCTCGGTCGTGTAGCGGTCGCGCAGGAAACGCCGCAGCGTGTCCTGCAGCATCTGGCGTTCTTCGGTCAGATCGAAGTTCATGCGCGGCCCCCCGACATCATGGTCTTGGCGATGATGTTGCGCTGCACTTCGTTCGAGCCACCGAAGATCGACAGCTTGCGATAGTTGAAATACTGCGCCGCAAGCGGCCCGGCATAATCCGGCCCGATGGGGTCGTTGTCGCCCTCTACGCTTTCCGACGGAAAGGGCATGGCATAGGGCCCGACCGCGCGGCGGGCGAGATCGTTGATCTCCTGCCGGATCACGGTGCCCTTGACCTTCAGCATCGACGCCTCGATCCCCGGCGCGCCGCCGGCCGCCGCCTTCGACACGATGCGCAGGTTCGATGTGGCCAGCGCCATGAGGTCGATTTCCACCCGCGCCAGCCGCGCGGCGAAATGGGGGTTCTCGATCAGCGGCTTTCCGTTCGAGCGTTCGGCCCGCGCGATGCGCTTGACCTGTTCCAGCCCCGCCTGACTGAAGCCCACGCCCGCGATGTTGGT
>CAZNMV010000227.1:0-5670 GCA_964573835.1 uncultured Aestuariivita sp.
ATAACCCCTTGATTTCCCTCACCCCCCTCACCGTCCCACCATGGGACGCATGAAAAAAGGCGGGGAAGACCCCCGCCTTTTCCAAGTCACGAACCCCGACGGACTCAGTGAACCACCGCATCCCCCGGACGCGGCCGGTTCGACGCCGCCACCCGGTCCCCGATGATCAGACCGTCGGCCCCGGCGCTGACGACCACCGTGTCGCCGTCCTTCACATCGCCCGCCAGCAGCATCCCGGCCAGCGGATCCTGCAGCGCGCGCTGGATCACCCGCTTGAGCGGCCGCGCCCCGAAGACCGGGTCGTAGCCCTCATCCGCCAGCCACGCCTTCGCGCCCGCATCCAGCTCCAGCCCGATCTGCCGCGCAGCCAGCCGCTTGGTCAGACGCCGCAACTGGATCTCCACGATACCATCCATGTCCGGCCGCTTGAGCCGGTCGAAGATGATCGTCTCGTCCAGACGGTTGAGGAATTCGGGCCGGAAATGCGCCCGCACCGCATCCATCACGTCGCGCCGCGCATCCGAACTGTCCGCCCCGTCCGGCAACTGGCTCAGCGCCTGCGCGCCCAGGTTCGAGGTCAGCACGATCAGCGTCTGCTTGAAGTCGACCGTGCGCCCCTGCCCGTCGGTCAGAACCCCGTCATCCAGCACCTGCAGAAGCACATTGAAGACATCGGGATGCGCCTTCTCCACCTCGTCGAAGAGCACGACCTGATAAGGCCGCCGCCGCACCGCTTCCGTCAGCACCCCGCCTTCGTCATAGCCCACATAGCCCGGCGGCGCGCCGATCAGACGCGCGACCGAATGCTTCTCCATGAACTCGGACATGTCGATGCGCACCATCGCGTTGTCGTCGTCGAACAGGAACTCGGCCACCGCCTTCGTCAGCTCCGTCTTGCCCACGCCCGTCGGCCCGAGGAAGAGGAACGACCCCAGCGGCCGGTTCTCGTCGTTCAGCCCCGCGCGCGCGCGGCGCACGGCGTTCGCCACCGCGCGCACCGCCGCGTGCTGGCCGATCACCCGCCTGTGCAGGTCATCCTCCATGCGCAGAAGCTTCTCGCGCTCGCCCTCCAGCATCTTCGTCGTCGGGATGCCGGTCCAGCGTTCGACCACCGCCGCGATCTGTTCGGGGCGCACGGTCTCCTCCACCATCATGCCCCGCTCTTCCTGCGTCTCGGCCTCGGCCAGCTGGCGTTCCATCTGCGGGATCACACCATAGGACAGCTCCCCCGCCCGGGCGAGGTTGCCCTCCCGCTTGGCGATCTCCAGATCGGCGCGCGCGCGGTCCAGCTGTTCCTTGAGGTCGCGGGCACCGGCCAACTTGTCGCGCTCTGCCTGCCACTGGGCCGTCATCCCGGCGGATTTCTCCTGCAGGTCGGACAGCTCCTTCTCCAGCTTGGCCAGCCGGTCTTTCGACGCCGCATCGTCTTCCAGCTTCAGCGCCTCGACCTCGATCTGCATCTGCAGGATGTTGCGGTCGAGCTGGTCGAGCTCTTCGGGCTTCGAATCCACCTCCATCCGCAGACGGCTTGCGGCCTCGTCCACAAGGTCGATCGCCTTGTCGGGCAGGAAGCGGTCGGTGATATAGCGATGCGACAGCGTCGCCGCCGCCACCAGCGCGCTGTCGGAAATCCGCACGCCGTGGTGAAGCTCGTACTTCTCCTTGATGCCGCGCAGGATCGACACGGTGTCTTCCACCGTGGGTTCCGACACCATCACCGGCTGGAACCGGCGGGCGAGTGCCGCGTCCTTCTCCACATACTTGCGGTATTCATCGAGCGTGGTGGCCCCGATGCAGTGCAATTCGCCCCGCGCCAGCGCCGGCTTGATCAGGTTCGCCGCATCCATCGCCCCATCGGCCTTGCCCGCGCCCACCAGCGTGTGCATCTCGTCGATAAAGAGGATGATCTCTCCGGCGGCGGCGGTGATCTCGTTCAGGATGGCCTTCAGCCGTTCCTCGAATTCGCCGCGATACTTCGCCCCCGCGATCAGCGCACCCATGTCCAGCGCCATGAGCTTCTTGTCGCGCAGGCTTTCGGGCACGTCGCCGTTCACGATGCGCAGCGCCATGCCTTCGGCGATCGCCGTCTTGCCGACGCCGGGTTCACCGATCAGAACGGGGTTGTTCTTGGTCCGGCGGCTCAGCACCTGCATGGACCGGCGGATTTCCTCGTCGCGGCCGATGATCGGGTCGATCTTGCCCTCGCGCGCCGCTTCGGTCAGGTCGCGGGCGTATTTCTTCAGCGCGTCATAGCCTTCCTCGGCACTCGCCGTGTCGGCGGTGCGGCCCTTGCGGATGTCGTTGATCGCGGCGTTGAGCGCCTGCGCGGTCACGCCGCCTGCGTCCAGCGCGTCCTTTGCCCCCGACTTCACCATGCAGAGCGCCATCAGGATGCGCTCGACCGGGACAAAGCTGTCGCCTGCCTTCTTGGCGACGGTCGCGGCCTCGTCAAGCACCTTGGCGGTGGTCGTGTCCAGATAGACCTGACCTGCATCGCCCGTGACCTTGGGCATCCGGCGTAATCCGCCCTCAATGGCCTCGGCCACCCGCGCCGGGTCGCCGCCCGACCGGCGGATGAGGTTCGACGCCAGTCCCTGGTCGTCGTCCATCAGGGCCTTCAGGATATGTTCGGGGGCAAGGCGCTGGTGATTTTCCCGCAGCGCGATGGTCTGTGCCGCCTGAATGAAGCCGCGCGCACGTTCCGTGAACCTGGACAAGTCCATGGTCATTTCTCCTTCTGACAAGCGCCCTTGGGATAGGGGCGCCCGCTTTGCGGCACGCCCCCGGTCGGGCCTTCAAAAGGATGTGTGGTGCCCCCGCGCCGGGTTCAAGACCCCGCGCCGCGGGCGGCGGATTTCGCCGCGCTGCGGCAGAGGTGAGCCCGTGAATTGGGGTTGCGGGGCGGGACAGCGCGCCCTAACACCACGCCGCAACCGGAAGGAGCCTGCCCATGACCGATGACCGTCTTATCGTGGCCCTGGATGTGCCGAACGCGGTGGCGGGCCTCGCGCTTGCCGAAAGACTGGGCGATGCGGTGGGCTTCTACAAGATCGGGCTGGGCATGCTGACCGGCGGGGGCCTCGCGCTCGCGATGGAGCTCAAGGGCGATCACGGCAAGCGCATCTTCCTCGACATGAAGCTCTTCGACATCGGCGCGACGATCGAAGCGGCGGTGCGCGGACTTGCGCAGTTCGATCTCGATTTCCTGACGGTGCATGGCGACCCGCATGTGGTGCGCGCGGCGAAGGAAGGCGCGGGCGCCAGCGGTCTGCAGATCCTTGCCGTGACCGTGCTCACCTCGCTCGACCGGGCGGACCTTGACGCCTGCCTCATCCGCGACGGTGCGATCCCCGATCTGGTGGTCGAACGCGCCGCCCGCGCGTTCGAGGCGGGTGCCGACGGCGTCATCGCAAGCCCGCAAGAGGCAGCAGCGATCCGCGCCCTGCCGCAGGCGACAGGCCGGCTGATCGTGACGCCCGGCGTGCGCCCCGCGGGGTCTGCGACCGGCGATCAGAAGCGCATCGCGACGCCGGGCCAGGCGATCCGCGACGGAGCGGATCACATCGTGGTGGGTCGCCCCGTCTGGCAGGCAGCCGATCCCGCCGCCGCCGCCCGCGCAATCCTTGGCGAAATGCAGGGCCTCTGACCGCGCCCTGTGCCCGGAAAACCACAGCCCGCCCCTGTTTACCCAAGGTCAGGAAATCCGCACTTTGTGATTGGGAGCATTTGGGTGACCATTGGGGTGAAACACTCCCCGACGGACCTTCTTCTTCCTGTGGTTCGTTACCTCCCCCCGCCTCATCAGCGGGGGGTCTTTATAGAAAAACCTGCTCACACGCACATACTCCGCCAGCCGCGCCGCGAAATGCGGGATGGCAAGATCATGCGCGCAATAGGCCTGCCACGTCATCAGGCACCACTCCTGCCCTTCGTCGCCCAGACGCACGCGCGATTGCGCCGCGTCGTCCAGATGGGCGGCGAAGAACCATGTGACGCCCTGAGGTCCGTCATGGGCACGGCCCCAGACCAGCGCGGGCTCATGCAGGATCAGGCCGGTTTCCTCGGCGGTTTCGCGCAGGACGCAGACCTCGGGGCTTTCACCTCCCTCGCGGCCGCCACCGGGCATGTCCCAGTATCCGGGCCACGGGATGTCGGGCCGCTCGTCCCGGCGGATCACCAGAAGACGCCCGCCGATGAACAGCGCGAGTTTCGCGCCGCCGAAAGGTTCATCGGGAAAGACCATGGGCAGGGCGTCCGCGCCGGGATAGACTGCACGCAGCTTTCCCCGAACCCGGTTCCCGCGCAAGCCCGCCATGCCCGCCTTCTGCCGCGACTGCCTCACCCCCTTCGACGCCGGACGGCGCTGCCCCGCCTGTCGCAGCCCGCGCGTCGTGGCGCATCCCGAACTGTTCGACCTGACCATCGCGCATATGGATTGCGACGCCTTCTATGCCAGCGTGGAAAAGCGTGACGACCCTTCGCTTGCCGACAAGCCGGTGATCATCGGCGGCGGGCGGCGCGGCGTGGTGTCGACCGCCTGCTATGTCGCACGCATCCGCGGCGTGAAATCGGCCATGCCCATGTTCAAGGCGCTGCAGCTTTGCCCCGACGCCGTGGTGATCCGCCCAAGAATGGAGGCCTATGCAGAGGCCTCGCGCGCCATCCGCGCGATGATGGAAGACCTCACCCCCGCGATCCAGCCCCTGTCGCTAGACGAGGCCTTCATGGACCTCTCGGGCACCCAACGCCTGCATGGCGCGCCGCCTGCCGTGATGCTGGCGCGGCTGGTGCGCCGGATGAAGGACGAACTGGGTCTCACCGGGTCGATCGGGTTGTCGCACAACAAGTTTCTCGCCAAGATCGCGTCCGACCTCGACAAGCCGCGCGGCTTTTCGGTGATCGGCCGCGCGGATACGGCCGATTTCCTGCGCGACCGCCCGGTGCGGCTGATCTGGGGGGTGGGCGATGCGGGGCAGGCCGCGCTCGACCGCGCGGGCATCCGCAGCTTCGCGGACCTCCTGCGCTGGGACCGCGCGGCGCTGGTCGCGCGCTTCGGGTCGATGGGCGACCGGCTTTATGATCTGGCACGCGGCGAAGACCGCCGCCCGGTCACCGCCCATGAACCGGTCAAGTCCATCTCGAACGAAACCACCTTCCACGAGGACACCGCCGACCCCGATCTTCTGGACGGGCATCTTTGGCGCATGGCGGAAAAGGTCTCGGACCGCGCCAAGGCGCAGGATCTGGCCGGGCGCGTGGTGACGCTCAAGCTCAAGCGCGCCGATCACACGATCCTGACGCGTCAGGCGAACCTGCGCGACGCGACCCAGATGGCCGACACGATCTATCGCCGGGCACGCGCGCTGTTCGATCAGGTGGCCGATCAGGGGCCTTTCCGCCTGCTGGGCTGCGGCCTGTCGCATCTGGGCCCCGCATCGGGGGCGGACCTGTCGGGCGATCTGCTCGATCCCGGGGCGGGGCAGCGCGCGGGCGCGGAACGCGCCGCCGACCGCATCCGCGCGAAATTCGGTGCCGACGCCATCGTGAAGGGACGTGCCCTGAGGTAACGGAGCGCAGGGTTTGACGCAGGCCCCAGCGCCCCTAGCTCCGCGCCATGGGCAGAACACTCATCCTCGGCGCCTCGGGCGGGATCGGCGGCGCGCTGGCGAA
>CAZNMV010000228.1:0-5663 GCA_964573835.1 uncultured Aestuariivita sp.
CCCGCTCCACCAGGTCGCGCGCCTCGCCCATCACCCGCTCGGCGGGACGCGAAACCTCGGCCCCCCGCGTATAGGGCACCACGCAGAAGGCGCAGAACTTGTCGCAGCCCTCCTGCACCGTCAGGAACGCCGTCGGCCCCCGCGCCGCCTTGGGCCGGCCCGCCAGGTGCTCGAACTTGTCCTCTTCCGGGAAATCCGTATCCAGCGCCTTCTCGCCCGACCGCGCCTTCCGCTCCAGGTCCGGCAGCCGGTGATAGCTCTGCGGCCCCACCACAAGGTCCACCATCGGCTGGCGCGCCATGATCTCGGCGCCTTCCGCCTGCGCCACGCATCCCGCAACGCCGATCTTCAGGTCCGGCTTCGCCTCCTTCAGCGGCCGGAACCGGCCCAGCTCGGAATAGACCTTCTCCGCCGCCTTCTCCCGGATATGGCAGGTGTTCAGAAGGATCATGTCGGCATCGTCCGCCGCGTCGGTCAGCACATATCCCGCACCGCCCAGATGCTCGGCCATGCGCTCGCTGTCATAGACGTTCATCTGACAGCCATAGGTCTTGATAAACAGCTTCTTCGGCGCGGACATCGGCTCGCTTCCATTCCCGGGATCAGCGGGCGTCCTACACGGGCGAGACCTTCTTGCCAAGGGGAGAGCGCCCGTGGCATCGTCCCGCGGCAAGGCAGGACACAGGGGCAAGATGCAGTTTGACGGGCTCAGGAACCTGACCGCGTCCGGCGTGCTGAAAACCGCGCCGGGCCCGGTCGCGGCGATCATCGCCGAGGACGAAGCCGAAGTCGCCGCCACGCTCCGCCACCACGCAGACAAGGGGTTCCGCACGCTCCTCCTCTTCGCACCGCGCGACCTGACGCCCGACGGTCCCTTGCCCGATGGCGTGATCCGCACCGATTTCCCGACCCGCGCGCCCGACACGGCCCCCACAATCGTCAACGCACTGGTGGAGGCCCTGCCCGCGAAGACATGGCTCTACTACGGTTACAATGCCGAATTCCTGTTCTACCCCTTCGCCGAGACGCGAAGCGTGGGCGAGATGCTCGCCTTCCATGCGGAAGAGCGGCGCAACGCGATGCTCACCTACGTGATCGACCTCTACGCGAGCGATCTGGCTCATAATGACGACGCGGTCTCCCTCGACGACGCCTGGCTCGACCGTTCCGGCTACTATGCCCGCGCCCGGCAGGGAGAGGACGGCCCGCTCGAACGGCAGCTCGACTTTCACGGTGGCCTGCGCTGGCGCTTCGAGGAACATATCGATCCCGCACGTCGCCGCATCGACCGCATCGGCCTCGTGCGCGCGAAACCAGGCCTGCGGCTCCGTGCCGATCACACATGGTCCGAGCCCGAGCTGAACACCTACGCCTGCCCCTGGCACAACAACCTGACGGCGGCGATCGTGTCCTTCCGCACCGCCAAGGCGCTCCGCACCAACCCGGCCAGCCGCCACGCCATCGACGGGTTCCGCTGGCACAACTCACAGCGCTTCGACTGGCAGTCTCAGCAACTCATGGATCTCGGCTTGATGGAGCCGGGCCAGTGGTTCTGAACGGCTCTAGCCCCCGAACACGTAGCGCCCCTTGGCCCGCGCGTTGATGAACTCCCAGTCATAGGTCACGCCCAGCCCGGGCCCGTCCGGCACACCGACCGTGCCGTCGGCGTCGATGCTCTCCAGCTCGTCGCTATAGCCGCAGGCATAGACCGGCGGGATCGAGTTCGGGCAATCCGGATGCACCAGCGCGATCTCGTAGTAATTCGTGTTCCGCATCGCGCTGACCACCGCCCGGTGCGCCGGACCGGGGGCATGCACCTCGCAATCGATGCCCAGCGCCTCGGCCAGGTGCGCGATCTTCATCGCCCCGGTGATCCCCATGTCGTATTCGGGGTCCGACCGCAGGAAATCCGTACCGCCCGCAATCACGAAATCCGCCTTCGGCTCGACGCCCCGGATATGCTCGGTCTGAAGGATCGGGGTCACGATCTTCTCGCGCAGGATGCGGTGCGCATGGGCGCTGGTGCCCGAATCCCGGAACGGATCCTCGTACCACAGGTACCCCCCCTCGTCGCAGGCCCTCCCCACATAGATCGCATCCGCCAGCGTGCGCAGCTCGCAGGCACAATCCAGCATCAGGTCCATGCCGTCGCCCACCGCCTTGCGCACATGAAGCACGTTCTCCGCCTCCTCGCGCCGGTCGCCCTCGTGCCAGCCGTGGATCTTGAAGGCCCTGTAGCCCATCTCCCGGCACTGCACCGCGAAATCCCCGAACGCCTCCTTGCTGTCCAGACCGCCATTGCGGTCGCCGTGATAGGTCGAGGCATAGGCCGGCAGGCGCTTGCGATATCCCCCGAGCATCTTCGCGACCGACGTGCCATATTTCTTGCCCGCCAGATCCCAGAGCGCGATGTCGATCGGCCCGTGGCCCATGTGGTCGTACTGCCGCAACTCTCGCTTCATGTCGTCGTACAGCCCCTCGCGCGCCTCGGCATCCCGCCCGATCAGCCCCGGCGCCAGCATCAGCGACTGGCCCAGCGCCGAGCGCGTGCCCACGTAATGCGTTACGTATTCGCCCCTGCAGCCGTCGGCGGTCTCGATCACGACCGCATAGCGCGACATGGTGGCATGCTGGCCAGGCGCGTATTCGATCGCGCCGCCCGGCGTGCCCCCGCTATGCGCCGTATCGGTGCCCTCGGGCACACCCAGGTTCTTCACGTCGAAATTGAATTCCACGATTTCGACGCGCGATATGATGGATTCGCTCATGTGTCCTCACTCCCTTGCCGGGAATGATCCGCCAGACGCGCCCGCTTCACAAGCCCCGGCCTATGCGCCTAACGCGCAACCGCCGCCTCGAAATCGGCCACCGGCAGTACAGGCTCAAGGATTGCGCGCAGTTCCGCCCGGCGCGGGTGGTCGGGATTGGCGACAGTGAAGCAGACGAAATCCTCCACGATCGCGGCCTGCTGCTCATAGCCGAAGGAATAAAAGGCCGGCGATTCACCAGGGGCCGAGTAATACGGGTCTGCCAGACGCCAGCTTTCGGCCAGCGCACGCGCAGGCGTATAGCCTGTCACCGCCCGGTTCTGCCATTGCCAGACATGGGTCAGTTCATGGGCCAGCACGATCGCGTTGGGAAACCGCAGCCCCTTCGGCCAGCCCAGCGCCATATCCGACGAATACAGATCGGTGTCGAAATGCATCCGCTCGTAAAGCGCGAAAGCCTGCGGCGGCTGCGCGCCCCTTGGCTGCGGCGTCCGCAGACAGGCCTTGTCGGTGCCCCTCAGAACGGTCAGCGAGGCTGGCACCGTCCGGTAAAGCGGCGCCAGCCCCAACCCTTGGCTGATCGTGACCTCCGAAGTGTCCAGCGTCTCGCCGAACAAGTCCTTCGCGAACCGCTCCTCGGTCTCGGTCAGGGGCCGCGCGCAGGCGGCTAGGCCGGCCAGAATGACGATCACGAGACTACGGGTCATGCCGCCACTCCGAAAACGCCGGTATCGATTTTCGCCAATGCCAGCTCAAGGAACGAGCCCTCGGGCGTGTTGTGAGTGGACATCGAACGGACGCGCCCAGCGACAACGCCGCCGAGTCCCGCTCGCGCGCACGGGCCTGCGCCCGAATGGGCACATGGAGCGAAAGGCTGGTCCAGCGTCGCGTCGGCTGCAGCGGCCGCTTGAATTCGGTGCCCATGTCCGTCCAGTAAATCTCGTCCCATTTCAGCGGCTTGGCATAGAGGTTCATCGCGTCGGCGAAGATCGACGCATGAAAGGTATCTCCGCCCCGAATGGAAGACAGGGCATCTTCCCGCACCTTCCAATCCCCGCCGTGCGCCGCCTTGCGCACCGCTGCGGCGATGCCCGGAACACTGGACTGGGTCCATCCGTTCACTGCCGGCGGCCCGTCACAACATCGACGGCACCACCAGGTCCGGCGGCCGGTGCCCGTCGTCGAAGGTCTTGATGTTGATGATCACCTTCTCGCCCATCTCGATCCGGCCCTCGATCGTGGCCGAGCCCATATGCGGCAACAGCACCACGTTCGGCAGTTCGCGCAGGCGCGGGTTGATCTCGTGACCATGCTCGAACACGTCCAGCCCCGCGCCTGCGATCTCGCCCGCGCGCAGCATCCGCGTCAGCGCGTTCTCGTCGATCACCTCGCCCCGGCTGGTGTTGACGATCACGGCCGACGGCTTCATCAGCTTCAGCCGGCGTGCGTTCAGCAGGTGAAAGGTCGATGGCGTGTGCGGGCAGTTGATCGACAACACGTCGACCCGGCTCACCATCTGGTCCAGGCTCTCCCAATAGGTCGCGCCCAGCTCGTCCTCGATCTCGGGGCGCAGGCGCTTGCGGTTGTGATAATGCACCTGCATTCCGAAGGCCGCCGCGCGTCGCGCCACCGCCTGCCCGATCCGGCCCATGCCCAGGATGCCCAGCCGCCGCCCGCCGACGCGCCCGCCGAGATAGGCCGTGGGCGCCCATCCAGCCCACTCGCCCTTCTGCATCACCGCCAGCCCCTCGGGGATGCGCCGGATCACCGCCAGGATCAGCGCCATGGTCATGTCCGCCGTGTCCTCTGTCACGACGCCCGGCGTGTTCGACACCAGGATGCCCCGCTGCCGCGCGGTCGCGACATCGATATGGTCGATCCCGGCGCCGTAATTCGCGATCAGCTTCAGCCGGTCGCCCGCCTGCGCCAGCAGCGCCGCGTCGATCTGGTCGGTCACCGTTGGCACCAGAACGTCCGCGCCCTTCATCGCCGCCGCCAGCTCGTCGCGGCTCATCTTCGTGTCCTCGGACCTGAGCCGCACGTCGAACAATTCCGACATCCGCGTCTCCACGGCCTCGGGCAGGCGTCGCGTGACCAACACAGTCAGGCGCTTGTCGGGCATCTGGAACTCTCCTCATGTCTTCCATTGGGGCGCGGTTGCTGGCAAAGTGACAAGGAACCGGACGCGGCACAAGGGACGGCAGATCCCGATTGCCCCCGGAATGGCGAAACGGGCAGGAAAAATGATCGGAAAGGCAAGTCTCGCAGCGATCCTCGTTCTCACGCTCGCCGCTCATGCACGGGCGGCGGAACGCGGCCCGGTGACCAACCTGCCGATGCCGCGCTTCGTCTCGCTCAAGGCCGACGAGGGCAACGCCCGGCGCGGCCCGTCCCTCAGCCACCGGATCGACTGGGTGTTCACCCGCCGCAACATGCCGCTCGAGATCACCGCCGAATATGGCCACTGGCGCCGCGTGCAGGATCGCGACGGCCAGGGCGGCTGGGTGCATTACTCCCTCCTTTCGGGCGTGCGCCACGTGATCGTCGAGACCGACATGACGCCCTTGCGCGTCAAACCCGATGCCGAAAGCCCGGTGAACGCCTATGCCGAAGCCGGCGTCGTGGCCCGGCTCGAGGATTGCTCGCTCGACTGGTGCGTGATCGAGGCCGACAGCGCCAAGGGCTGGGTCGAGAAACGCCGGCTCTGGGGTGTAAGACCCGAAGAGATCCGCGACTAGGCCGAACAGGCGCCCAAGGAACAGATGAACGAAGCCGGAACTGCCGGCACAAGGCGGGCTATGTTGCCCCGTTTCCCAAGAGCCGGCATACTCTTGACAGGCATGGACGCTTCGGCTGCGGTCTGCAAAGGGGATGACATGACACCGATCGCACAGG
>CAZNMV010000229.1:0-5656 GCA_964573835.1 uncultured Aestuariivita sp.
CGCATCCCCGAGGTGACAGCGCATCTGGTCGAAGCGGGCGGCAAGCGTCTGCGCCCGATGCTGACGCTGGCCGCGGCGACGCTCTGCGGTTATCCGGGGCCCTTCCACATCCATCTCGCCGCGACGGTCGAATTCATCCACACCGCCACGCTGCTGCATGACGATGTCGTCGACGAAAGCAGCCAGCGGCGCGGGCGGCCCACCGCGAACCTTCTGTGGGACAACAAGTCGAGTGTCCTGGTGGGCGATTATCTGTTCGCGCGCTCGTTCCAGCTGATGACCGATACCGGCAACATGCGCGTGCTGCGCATCCTGTCGGACGCCGCCGCCACCATCGCCGAAGGCGAGGTGCTGCAGCTGACCGCCGCGCAGAACCTTGCGACGACCGAAGACATCTACCTGCGCGTGGTGCGCGGGAAGACCGCCGCGCTGTTCTCTGCCGCAACCGAAGTGGGCGGTGTCATCGCGGGTGCGGACGAGGCGCTTGTGCGCGCGCTCTTCGATTACGGCGATGCGCTGGGGGTCGCGTTTCAGATCGCGGACGATCTGCTCGATTATCAGGGCGATGCGGCGCAGACGGGCAAGAACGTCGGCGACGATTTCCGCGAACGCAAGCTGACCTTGCCGGTGATCAAGGCGGTGGCACAGGCCACGACTGAAGAACGCGCCTTCTGGGTGCGCACGGTCGAGAAGGGCAAGCAGGTCGATGGCGATCTCGAAGAGGCGCTGCGCCTGATGGAGAAATACGGCACGCTCGACGCGACGCGCGAGGATGCCAATGCCTGGGCCGCGACCGCGCGCGCGGCAATCCTGACGCTGCCCGCCCACCCGGTCCGCGACATGCTGCACGATCTGGCCGATTACGTGGTGGCGCGGCTCACCTGACGCTCAGGTCAGCCGGCAGGCCCTGACCCACCAGCCGGGATGCGCCGTGGCGATGGCGCGGGCGGCGGTGTCGGCCTGTTCCGCCCCGGTGAACAGCCCGAAACAGGTGGCACCCGATCCGCTCATCCGCGCCAGTCCAGCGCCCCCGGCCCTCAGCGCGGCAAGCACATCGCCGATCACCGGCTGAAGCGACAGCGCGGGCGGTTCCAGATCGTTGCGCTGCGCCGCGACCCAACCGATAAGGCCCGGCAGATCGGGACGATCCGGCAAGGCCCCCATAGGCGGGTTGGTCTTCGACGCAAGGCCCTGAAAGACCGGCCCCGTCGGAACGGCGACGCGCGGATTGACCAGCACCGCCGGAAGGGGCGGCAAGCCGGAGACATCCGCCAGCCCTTCGCCGATCCCGGTCATGCGGGTGGCGCGGGCGCGCAGGCAGACCGGCACGTCGGCGCCCAGCGACAGGCCCTCATCGCCCGGCGCATGGCCGAGAAGCCGCAGCATCGCCGCGGCGTCGGACGATCCGCCCCCGATCCCGGCGGCGGCCGGCAGGTGCTTGTCGAGCATGATGCGCCCCGTCGCCACCCCCGCCGCCCGCGCGGCCCGCATCACGAGGTTGCTGTCATCGGTGGGCACGCCGTCGGCCATCGACCCCGTCACCCCAAGCCGCAGCGGCGCGGCGTCGGCGTCGAAGGTCAGCCAGTCGCCGAGATCGGCGAAGACGACCAGACTGTCGAGCAGGTGATAGCCATCGCCGCGCTGCCCGGTGACATGAAGCGCAAGGTTGATCTTGGCCGGGGCCAGCACCGGCCCCCGCAGGTCAGCCGCCGTTGCCATTCGCGACCTTGAGCGGCGGCGCGCCTTCTTCTTCCAGCACCTGATAAAGGCCGACTTCGAGCTTGCGTCGGATGCGGTCGGGCTTGGCCTCGTTGTCGGTGTCGTCGGGCTTGATGAAGCTCAGCGCGCGCTTCCACTGGAATTCCGCTTCGCGGTAGCGGCCGACGGCCCAGTAGACATCGCCAAGGTGATCGTTGACCACCGGATCGATCGGCATGAGTTCGACCGCGCGCTCCATGTGACCGACCGCTTCGTCATAGCGGCCAAGGCGGTAGAGAACCCAGCCCAGACTGTCGACGATATAGCCGCTGTCGGGCCGGGCGGCGACCGCGCGCTCGATCATGTCGAGCGCCTCGTCCAGCTTGACCTTCTTTTCCACCAGCGAGTAGCCGAGATAGTTCAGCACCTGCGGCTGGTCAGGGTTCAGCGCCAGCGCAGCCCGGAAATCGGCCTCGGCCTGGTCCCACTGGCCGAGACGTTCATGGCTGATGCCCCGCACATAGTGGAGGAACCACTGACTGCGCGCCCCCTCCTCGGTCAGGGCCAGCGCGCGGTCATAGGCCTTTATGGCAGCGGCGTAGTTTTCCTGCTGACGGTGCAGATCGCCAAGCGAGGAATGCACCATGGCGAGGTCGGGATAATCGGCCGCCAGCCGGTCGAGCACCTCGATCGCCGTGTCGGGTTTGCCCGCGCGGCGCATGGCCTCGGCCCGGCCCAGTTCGGCGGCGTGGTAATCGAGGCTCGAGGCGGGGATGCGCTTGTAGGTTTCAATCGCCATCTCGTACTGGCCGAGACCG
This sequence comes from uncultured Aestuariivita sp., assembly GCA_964573835.1. GTDB lineage: Bacteria > Pseudomonadota > Alphaproteobacteria > Rhodobacterales > Rhodobacteraceae > JAGYKE01. Next base: position 2,517 of record CAZNMV010000229.1, read on the forward strand.
TCCAGCAGTTGCGCATTGAGCAGGACCGCATCGGTATGACCCGGTCGCAGGTATTCGGCGACGCGCCCGTAGACGAGCGTGTATTCATCGCCCGCCTCGTTGTTGAGCGCGGCGGCGACCGAGAAGAACACCTCGGCAATCCCGTCACGCGCCGAAGTCACCTGTCCGAAGGGCACGCGGTCGCCCGTTGCCAGACGGTCGGCCAGCGCGGTCAGACCGGGGTCGAGATCGCCGCCGAAGGCATCGACCAGCATCGCCAGCGCATCCGCGTTCCGGTCGAGTTGCGACAGGATCTCGGCGCGCGCGATCGTGCCGCGCCGCATCATCATGGCCGCCCCCGCGGCTTCGTCCGAGAAGATCGCCTCGGCGCCTTCGAAATCGCCCACCATGGCAAGGGCCATGGCCTTGTGATAAAACGCAAAGCCCCGCAGCCCGCCGCGATCGGCCACGGCGTCGAAGGCCGAAAGCGCCTCGGCCACCTGCCCCGCGCCCAGATGCGCCCAGGCAGTAACAAGGCCATCGACGAGCGGCCCGACGCCGACCGTTTCGGGATCACGCGCCAGCACGGCGGCGAAATCACCCGCATCGACCAGCGAGGCGACGACGATCATGTGGGCGATCTGGCTTTTCAGGCCCAGTTCTTCGATCCGCCGGGCGATGGGCAGCGCGCGGTCCAGGGCACCGATGGCCAGATAGGACAGGGCGGTCTGTTCCATCAGTCCCGGGTTGCCCGGATCATGCGCCAGTGCCCGGGCGAAATAGCCCGCCGCCGCGTCGAAATCGTTGCTGATGGCCGCCTGACGCCCCGCAAGATAGGCGCCCGATCCCGAAAAGGCCTGCGCGGCGGGGGCCGCCAGCACGGTGGTCGACAAAAGCGCGGCAATTGCCGCCAGCCGCATGAAACCCATGACCGGAATCCTCAGGCGCGAAAAAGCGTCAAAGGTAAAGGCTAGGGCCCTTTCCGGGCGGTTTCAATGGCAGCACCCGACGGGTGCCGCCATTGTGACAGAAATGCTCACATATTGGGATAATTCGGCCCGTCGCCGCCCTGCGGGGTCACCCAATTGATGTTCTGGCTGGGGTCCTTGATGTCGCAGGTCTTGCAGTGCACGCAGTTCTGGAAGTTGATCACGAAGCGCGGGTCCTTGCCCTCTTCGGTCACCACCTCGTAGACGCCCGCCGGGCAATAGCGTTGCGCGGGTTCGGCGTATTTCGGCAGGTTCACCGAAATCGGCACGCCTGCATCCTTCAGACGCAGATGCGGCGGCTGGCTTTCCTCGTGATTGGTCATCGAGAAGCTGACATTGGTCAGCCTGTCGAAGGACAGCGTGCCGTCGGGCTTGGGATAATCGATAGGCTTGTGCTTGGCCGCGGGTTCGGTCGCGGCGGCGTCGGTCTTGTCGTGACGCATCGTTCCGAAAAGCGAAAAGCCCAGCGTGTTGGTCCACATATCGAACCCGCCCGCCATCAGCGAGGCGACAAGTCCATAATTCGACCACATCGGCTTGACGTTACGCACCTTCTTGAGGTCCTGCCCGATCGGGCCGTCGCGCACGGTCTTCTCATAGGCCGTCAGTTCGTCGCTGGCGCGGCCCGCCTGGATCGCGGCATGCGCGGCCTCGGCCGCCGCCTTGCCCGACAGCATCGCGTTGTGGTTGCCCTTGATGCGCGGCACGTTGACCATGCCGACCGAACAGCCCAAGAGCGCGACACCCGGTGCCACCATCTTGGGCATCGACTGGTATCCGCCTTCCGAGATCGCGCGCGCCCCATAGGCGACGCGTTTGCCGCCCTTCAGAAGGTCTGCGACCATCGGATGGTGCTTGAAGCGCTGGAATTCCATGTAGGGATAGAGGTGCGGGTTGCGGTAATTCAGGTGCACCACGAAGCCCACATAGACCTGGTTGTTGTCCAGGTGATAGATGAACGACCCGCCGCCCGCGTTCGACCCCAGGGGCCAGCCCATCGTGTGGGTGACCGTGCCTTCGCGATGCTTTGCCGGGTCGATTTCCCAGATTTCCTTCATGCCGAGGCCGAATTTCTGCGGCTGCTTGCCCTTCTGGAGATCGTATTTCGCGATAACTTCCTTGGCGAGCGACCCGCGCACGCCTTCTGACAGGAAGACATACTTGCCGTGCAGCTCCATGCCGGGTTCGGTGTCGGGGCCATAGCTGCCGTCGGGTTCAAGCCCGAAGACCCCCGCGACGACGCCCTTCACCTCGCCGGTCTCGCCATAGACGAGTTCCGAGCACGACATGCCGGGGAAGATTTCCACGCCCAGTGCTTCGGCCTGTTCGGCCATCCAGCGGCAGACATTGCCCATCGACACGATGTAGTTGCCGTGGTTGTTCATCAGCGGCGGCATCGGCCAGTTGGGGATGCGGATCTGACCCGCTTCGCCGAGAATGTAGAAATTGTCCTCGCGCACCGGGACCTTGATTGGCGCGCCGCGGTCGCGCCAGTTGGGCATCAGCGCGTCAAGCCCGCTGGTGTCAAGCACCGCGCCCGACAGGATATGCGCCCCGACTTCCGACCCTTTTTCCAGCACCACGACGCTCAGATCGGCGTCCAGCTGCTTGAGACGGATCGCGGCCGACAGGCCGGCAGGCCCCGCGCCGACGATGACGACGTCATATTCCATGGCTTCGCGTTCGATCTCGGCCATCGACGGCTCTCCTCGCTCTGGTTGGCTGACGCTTGCGCAATTTTCTGTCGCGCCTGACTATCGTTCGCCCCGCCCGCAGGTCAATCGGAACACGGCGTTACAACGGACTTTTCCGGCATCCTGCCCGCTGGCTCTGCATCCTGTCGCACCAGGCCGCAGCGTATGGGCGCTGCGAACCTCTTGCAAACTGACCCCGGCTTCTGTCACTTACTGTGGAAAGGAACACGTCAACCCGGGCCGCATCCCCGCGATGCGGCCCGCTGCTCATGTCGGATCACAGTGATGGACAAAATCCCCATGACGCCCGCGGGCTATACCGCGCTCGAGGCCGAGCTGAAGACGCTGAAGAGCGTCGAGCGCCCCGCGATCATCCAGGCCATCGCGGAAGCCCGCGAACATGGCGACCTGAGCGAGAATGCCGAATACCATTCGGCGCGCGAAAAGCAGTCCTTCATCGAAGGCCGCATCAAGGAGC
>CAZNMV010000230.1:0-5630 GCA_964573835.1 uncultured Aestuariivita sp.
CAACGTGGGCGGGGCAGGTGCCGCCGATCTTGACCAGCTCTGCACGCAGACTATCGCGCGGTTCAAGCGGCCCAAGGATTACCGCTGGCTGCCGGAGTTGCCCAAGAACAACTACGGCAAGGTGCTGAAGACCGAACTGCGCAGGCTCCTTGACGAGGAAGGGTAATGGCCGATCTCGGTGGTAAAGATCGATCCAAGTCCTTTGTTTTCGGTGAGTTTCCTGTAAACTGTCGGTGTCCGGTCGGGAAAATCCGCCCGTCGGCATCGGCAGGAGCGTCTCATGGCCCGCGACACGATCACCGGCAGCCGCATCCGCGAACGCCGTCTTGCGGCCGGTCTGCGGCAGGCCGATCTGGCGCGGGACATCGGGATTTCGGCGTCCTACCTGAACCTGATCGAACACAACCGCCGCCGGGTGGGCGACGACCTTCTGGCGCAGATCGCCGCGCGGCTTGGGGTGGACAGCGCGATGCTGTCGGACGGGGCCGAGGCCGCGCTGATCGCCAGCCTGCGCGAGGCTGCAGCCGCGGCGGGGCGCGCGGCGGGGGCCGAGATCGAACGCGCCGACGAATTCGCGGGGCGCTTTCCCGGCTGGGCCGCGGTTCTGGCGGGCGCGCAGCGGCGCATCGCGTCGCTGGAACGCACGGTGCAGACGCTGTCGGACCGGCTGTCGCATGACCCGAACCTTGCCGCGTCGCTGCACGAGGTGCTTTCGACGGTGACCGCGATCCGCTCGACCGCGGCGATCCTCGCCGAAACCGGCGAGATCGAGGCGGAATGGCGCGACCGGTTTCATCAGAATCTCGACGCCGACAGCCGGCGGCTGGCCGAAAGCAGCCAGGCGCTCGTCACCTATCTGGGCGAGAACGATGCCGGCGCCGACCGCAGCGCCACCCCGCAGGAAGAGGTCGAAGCCTTTCTTGCCGCCCATGGCCATCACTTCGAGGCCCTCGAATCCGGGCGCGCCTTTCCGCAGGACTTGCTCGACGACCCGCGATCGGGCCTGGGCGAGGCGGCGCGCCCCATCGCGCTGCGCATCCTGACCCAGTATGCCGCCGATGCCGCGGTCATGCCGCTCGACCGGATGCGCGCGGCGATCGCCCAGGTCGGCCCCGACCCCGCGCGCCTGCAGGCCGCTCTCGGCCTGCCCTGGCAGGCGGTCTTCCGGCGGCTGGCGGCGCTGCCCGCGACCGACCTGACGCGGCCCGCAGGCCTGGTGATCTGCGACGCGTCGGGCAGCATCGTCTTCCGCAAGCCGGTCGAAGGCTTCACCCTGCCGCGTTTCGGGGAAAGCTGTCCGCTCTGGCCGCTGTTCTCGGCCCTGTCGCGGCCCAACATGCCGATCCGGCGGCGCGTCCTGCAGGCGGGCCGTCAGGCGTCGCAGTTCGACTGTTTCGCCATGGCCCATCCGCTCGATCCTCCGGCGCTCGATCAGGACCCGGTCTATCTGTCCACCATGCTGATCCTGCCCGCGGACCGGCCTGCGGAGGACGCGCAACCGGTCGGATCGACCTGCCGCCTGTGCCCCCGGGGAAAGTGTACGGCCCGGCGCGAACCCTCTGTCCTGAGCGAAGAGTTTTGACAGCCCCCGCCAAACCGGGAATAAATTCGATATCGGCGATGCAAAGACGACCGGGGGAAACCAGAAAATCCCGGCACGCCGTACATGGGGGGGAGAGAACCGGCATGCCCGGCACCGTTCTGCTGATCGAGGACGAGCCCAACATCATCGAGGCGATCCGCTTCCTGCTGTCGCGCGAGGGCTGGCAGGTCGCCACCCATGGTGACGGCACCGATGCAGTCGAGACGGTGCGCAGCGTGCGGCCCGACCTGCTGATCCTCGATGTCATGCTGCCGGGCCGGTCGGGCATGGATATCCTGCGCGATCTGCGCGGCGATGCCGAATGGCGCGCTCTGCCCGTGCTCATGCTGACCGCCCGCGGGCAGGCGCGCGACCGCGACATGGCCGAACGCGCCGGTGCAAGCCGCTTCATGACCAAACCCTTCTCGAACCAGGACGTCCTGACCGCAGTGCGCGATCTGCTGGACGCGGGCCGCCCGGCATGAACCCGCGCGGTCAGAACCTGTTTCTGGAGCGTGAAACCTATCGCAGGCGCCGGCTGCTCGACGCGGCCCGCGTGTTGCCTGTTCTGGGCATCGCGCTCTGGCTCGTGCCGCTGTTGTGGCCTGAGGCCCCGGAAGACGGCGTGCCGATGTCGGTCGCGCTGGTCTATGTCTTCGGGGTCTGGGCGCTGCTGATCCTCTGCGCCTTCCTGTTCGGGCTGAAGGTGCGCACGCGTCACGGCGAAGACGCGCCCGTGCCCCGGCAGGGGGGCGGGTCGCCGCGTTAGCATGGATACGCTGTCGATCCTCGTTTCGGTCTGTCTGCTGTACGTGATCGTGCTGTTCGCGGTCGCGGCGCTGGCCGATCAGCTGGCGGCGGCGGGCAAGGCGCGGTGGCTGCGCTCGCCCGTCGTCTATACGCTGTCGCTGTCGATTTATTGCACCGGCTGGACCTTCTATGGCGCGGTGGGCTACGCCGCACGCTCGGGGCTCGAGTTCCTCACGATCTATCTGGGCCCGACACTGGTGATGATCGGCTGGTGGTGGGGCCTGCGCAAGCTGGTGCGCATCGGGCGCAGCCAGCGGGTGACCTCGATCGCCGACCTTCTGGCGTCGCGCTATGGCAAGTCGAACATGCTGGCGACCGGGGTGACCATTCTCGCTGTGCTGGCGGTCACGCCCTATATCGCGTTGCAATTGCAGTCGATCACGCTGTCCTTCTCGATCTTCGCGGATGCCGAGGCGCAGACGCCCGACAACACCGCCTTTCTGGTGGCCGTGGGGCTCGCGCTTTTCGCGATCCTGTTCGGCACGCGCAATCTCGACGCCAATGAACGCCATTACGGCGTGGTCACCGCGGTCGCGGTCGAAGCGGTGGTCAAGCTCATCGCGCTTCTTGCCGTGGGCATCTTCGTGGTCTGGGGATTGGCGGGCGGCATCGGACCTGTGATGGAGCGGATCGACGCCTCGGAGATCGGCACGTTCGAGGTGCAGGCCGGACGATGGACAGCGATCACCCTTCTGGCCGCCGCGGCGCTGGTCTGCCTGCCGCGGATGTTCCAGGTCATGGTGGTCGAGAATGACGATGAACGCCACCTGCGCACCGCCGCCTGGGCCTTCCCGCTTTATCTTTTCCTGATGAGCCTCTTCGTCGTGCCCATTGCGGTTCTTGGCCTCGATCTGCTGCCTGCGGGATCGAACCCCGATCTCTTCGTGGTCAGCCTGCCGCTGTCAGCCGAACGCGACGGGCTGGCGATGCTGGCCTTTCTGGGCGGCTTCTCGTCGGCCACCTCGATGGTCATCGTCGCGGCGATGGCGCTGTCGATCATGATTTCGAACCATCTGGTCATGCCGCTTTACCTCGGGGCGCGGTCGGGCCTCGGCGTCACTGAAACGGGCGATGTGCGCCATGTGGTGCTCATGGCGCGGCGCGTGTCGATCGCGGTGGTCATGGCGCTGGGCTATGTCTACTTCGATGTCTCGGGCGATGATGCGGCGCTTGCGGCCATCGGCCTGATCGCCTTTGCCGGGATCGCGCAGATCCTGCCCGCGCTGGTGGGTGGCCTGTTCTGGCGCGGCGCCACGCGGACCGGTGCGCTGGCCGGGCTGACCGTGGGGTTCGGCCTTTGGGTCTATACCGCGCTTCTGCCCGGGATCGGGACCGCGGGCATCATCCCCGCAACCGTGCTGGCCGACGGGCCGCTCGGCGTCGGCTGGCTCCGGCCGCAGGCGCTGTTCGGGGTCGAGGGGCTCGATCCCATCGTGCATTCGACGCTGTGGTCGCTCAGCCTCAACACCGCGGCCTTCGTCGCGGTCTCGATGCTGAGCTTTCCAAGCCCGCTCGAACGCCTGCAGGGCGCGCAGTTCGTGAACGTCTTCGATCATTCGGTCGGGCCGCGGGGCTGGACAGGATCGCCCGCGCAGGCCGAAGACCTGCTGACCATGGCGCGCCGCATCCTTGGCCCCGACCGCGCGCAGGCGCTGTTTTACCGCGAGGCACGCAGGCAGGGTGTGGGCGGCGATCTGCCCGAACCCACGCCCGAGTTTCTCGACCGGCTCGAACGGGAACTGAGCGGGTCGATCGGCACGGCGACGGCCCATGCGATGGTTGTGCAGATTGTCGGCGGCGAAACGGTGTCGGTCGAGGACCTGATGGCGGTGGCCGACGAATCGGCGCAGCTTGTCGAATATTCCGGCCAGCTCGAGGCGAAGTCTGCGGAACTGACCCGCACGGCCGCGCAGCTGCGCGAAGCAAATGACAAGCTGACGCAGATTTCGCTGCAGAAGGACGGCTTTCTCAGCCAGGTCAGTCACGAACTTCGCACGCCCATGACCTCGATCCGGGCCTTTTCGGAAATCCTCCGCGACACCCGCAGGCTGAGCGGGGAAGACAAGAACCGTTATGCCGGCATCATCCATGACGAGGCGGTGCGCCTGACGCGGTTGCTCGACGATCTCTTGGACCTGAGCGTGCTGGAAAGCGGACAGGTCAGTCTGAACATGCGCCGCGGGGCGCTGGACGGGCTTCTCGACCATGCGGTGGCGACGGCGCTGGCGGGGGCCTCGAAACCCATCACCATCGACCGCCGCCCCGCAGAAGAGGCGGTGCAGATCGACACCGATCTCGACCGGTTGTCGCAGGTCTTCATCAATCTCATCGCCAATGCGCAGAAATACTGCGATGCGCCCGAGCCGCGGCTGACCATCCGGCTCAAACCGCTGGGCGACCGGCTGGCCGTCGATTTCATCGACAACGGCGCGGGCGTGCCCCGTGCGGCACGCGCGCTTGTCTTCGAGAAATTCGCCCGCGTGGGCGGCGACAAGGCGGGTGGTGCGGGGCTTGGCCTTGCCATCTGCCGCGAGATCATGGACCGGCTCGGAGGCGAGATCACCTATCTCGACGGGGCGAGAGGGGGCGCCTTCCGCGTCGTCCTGCCGGGGCCCCGCGCCATGGCTGCGCAGTAGCCCGCGTAAACACAATCGTAACCCGCTACCGGCTAGGAAGGCCCTTGGTAAATGCCGCGATCCGGGTGGGCGCGGCGCTTTCGCTGGGGCAGGACGAACCGACGTGACGGCGACCTTGCGGCGCAAACTGGCCGGTACCGATACGGCTGCGGCCTCGCGCGGGATGACGGCGCTGCGCGGGCTGCGTCTGGCTTTGGCGCGCACGGCGGGCGACACTCTGGGGCTGGCGCTGGGTGCCATCGCCGCGCGTCAGGGCATCCGCGCGGCCGATGAGGTTGGCGCCGACATTCCCGGCGACGGGCTTTTGATGCTGCTCGACTGCGCCGGGGGGCAGAGCGGGGCTGCAGTGCTCTCGCTGCCCCTTGTATCCGCACTGATCCAGCAGCAGACCATGGGCCGCGTCGCCGACCGCGCGCCCGACCCGCGCGCCTTCACCGATACCGACGCGCTGATCTGCGCGCCCTTCCTCGAAGACTGCCTGCGCATGGCCGCCGACATCGTCGAGACGGCCGAGGACCGGACCTGCCTCACCGGCATCCGCTTCGGCGCGCGCGCCGGCGATGCGCGCGCGCTCAGCCTGGCGCTGCGGGCGCCGGGCTACC
>CAZNMV010000231.1:0-4314 GCA_964573835.1 uncultured Aestuariivita sp.
CGATGTGAACCGGCGCATCGTCTACAAGCGCAACCCCGAGTACTGGGGCCGCGATCTGCCGATCAACCACGGACGGCACAATTTCGACCGCATCCGCGTGGAATATTTCGGCGACGACACCGCCGCGTTCGAGGCCTTCAAGGCCGGGGAGTACACCTTCCGCCAGGAAGGCGATTCCAAGAAATGGGCGACGCTTTACAACTTTCCCAAGGTCGCTTCGGGCGCGGTGGTGAAGACCGAACTGCCCGACGGCACGCCGCCCACGCCCACCGGCATCGTCTTCAACCTGCGCCGCGACATCATGCAGGACCGCCGCCTGCGACAGGCGCTTGCCTTGGGCTTCAACTTCGAATGGACGAATGCCTCGCTGCAATACGGGCTCTTCCGGCAGCGCGTGTCCTTCACCCAAGGCACCTTCCTCATGGCCGAGGGCCTGCCCGAAGGGGCCGAGCTTGCCGCGCTGCAGTCGTTGGGTGACCTTGTGCCGCCCGCAATGCTGAGCGAACCCGCGCTGATGCCCCATACGTCCAGCGAGGACCGCCTGAACGACCGGCGCAACATCCGCACGGCCATGGCGCTTCTGGACGAAGCGGGCTGGGCCGTCGGCACCGACGGGATGCGCCGCAATGCGGCAGGCCAGCCGCTGCGCGTCGTGTTCATCTTCAACACCGCCGCCGAAGGCACGCTGAGCGCGGTGATCGAGAACTATGTCGCCAACCTGCGCATCATGGGTGTCGATGCGGTGCTGGAAAAGGTGGACCCGTCGCAGTTCACCCTGCGTGAACGCAGCTTCGATTATGACCTGATCTTCGACAGCTATTCGACCTTCCTCGGTGCCGGGACCGGGCTGATGCAGCGCTTCGGATCGGAAGACGCCGCGATCTCGACCTTCAACCCCGCGGGGCTTGCCAGCCCTCTGGTCGATGCGACCATCAACGGCGCGCTGAACGCCACCTCGCGCGAGGAAGAGCATGCCTGGCTGCGCGCGCTTGACCGCGCGCTGCGCTGGGAATTCATCATGGTGCCGGTCTGGTACAATGACAGCCACTGGGTGTCGTTCTACGACATGTACGAATTCCCCGATCCGCTGCCGCCCTATGATCTGGGGCATCTCGACTTCTGGTGGTGGAACGTGGACAAGGAAGCGCAGCTGAAAGCGCAGGGCGCGCTGAGGTAACAGCCCCATGGGCGGCTATATCCTGCGGCGTTTGCTGCTGATCATTCCCACGCTGTTCGGCATCATGCTGGTCAACTTCGCGCTGACCCAGTTCGTGCCGGGCGGCCCCGTGGAACAGGCCATCGCGCGGGCGCAGGGGCAGGGCGATGTCTTCGGGTCTTTCGCCGGCAGCCAGGGCGATGCGGGGCTGGAACAGGCGGGCCCGGCGAACGACCGCTATATCGGTGCGCGCGGCCTGCCGCCGGAATTCATCGAACAGCTCGAACGCGAATTCGGCTTCGACAAGCCCCCCGTGGAACGGTTCTTCATCATGATGTGGAACTATGTGCGGCTCGATTTCGGGGAAAGCTATTTCCGGTCCGTGGGCGTCATCGACCTTGTCATCGAAAAGATGCCCGTCTCGATCACGCTGGGGCTGTGGTCCACGCTCATCGCCTATCTGATCTCGATCCCCCTGGGCATCCGCAAGGCGGTGCGTGACGGCACGGGCTTCGACACCTGGACCAGCGGGCTGATCATCGTGGCCTATGCGATCCCGGGGTTTCTGTTCGCGATCCTTTTGCTGGTGCTCTTCGCGGGCGGATCGTTCTACCAGATCTTCCCGCTGCGGGGGCTGACCTCGGACAATTGGGATCAACTCGGCTTCTGGGCCAAGATCGGGGATTACTTCTGGCACATCACGCTGCCGGTGGCGGCCTCGACCATATCCGCCTTCGCGACGCTGACGCTGCTGACCAAGAACAGCTTTCTGGACGAGATCAAGAAGCACTACGTCATGACCGCCCGCGCCAAGGGGCTGAGCGAGGCGAAGGTCCTTTACGGCCATGTCTTCCGCAACGCGATGCTGATCGTGATCGCGGGCTTCCCGGCGGTCTTCATCGGGGTCTTCTTCTCGGGCTCGCTGATCATCGAGACGATCTTCTCGCTCGACGGTCTTGGCCGTCTCGCGTTCGAGGCGGCGGTGGCGCGCGATTACCCGGTGGTCTTCGGCACGCTCTTCATCTTCGGGCTGATCGGTCTGGTGGTCGGCATCCTGTCGGACCTGATGTATGTCCTTGTCGACCCGCGCATCGACTTCGAACGGCGCGAGGGCTGAGATGGCGCTCTCACCGCTCAACCAGCGCCGCTGGCGCAATTTCAAGAAGAACCGCCGCGCCTACTGGAGCTTGTGGATCTTCAGCGTTCTCTTCGGGCTGAGCCTGTTTGCCGAATTCCTCGCTTATGACAAACCGATCCTGATCCGCCATCAGGGGGCCTTCTACACACCGATCTGGAACTTCTATCCCGAAACCGCCTTCGGCGGCGATTTCCAGACCGAAGCGGTCTACCGCGACCCCGAGGTGCAGTGCCTGATCGTGACAGGCGGGCTCGAGGCCTGTTTCGACGACCCCGACGGCCTGATCGAGGATGCCCGCGACGGCGTGATCGACGGCGAGGAAATCACCAAGGGCTGGATGATCTGGCCGCTCATTCCCTATTCCTATGACACCGCCGTCGACCGGCCCGGTGCCGCGCCGCTGCCGCCCAACGGGCAAAACTGGCTCGGCACCGACGACACGAAACGCGACGTGCTGGCTCGTGTCATCCACGGCTTCCGGCTGTCGATCCTGTTCACGCTGATGGTGACGGGCGCGGCCACGATCATCGGCATCGCGGCGGGGGCGGTGCAGGGCTATTTCGGCGGCTGGCTCGACCTGATCTTCCAGCGCATCATCGAAATCTGGTCGGCGACGCCCTTCCTCTACATCATCATCATCATGTTCGCGATTTTGGGGCGCAGTTTCTGGCTTCTTGTGTTCCTGCTCATCCTCTTTTCCTGGACCGCGCTGGTGGGCGTGGTGCGCGCCGAATTCCTGCGCGCGCGCAACCTCGAATACGTGCGCGCAGCCAAGGCGCTGGGCGTCGGCAACATGACCATCATGGCGCGCCACATGCTGCCCAACGCGATGGTCGCAACGCTCACCATGCTGCCCTTCATCGTCACGGGCACGATCGGCACGCTGGCCAGCCTCGACTTCCTCGGCTTCGGGTTGCCGTCCTCGGCACCGTCCTTGGGCGAACTCACCCTTCAAGCGAAGGAAAACCTGCAGGCGCCCTGGCTGGCCTTCACCGCCTTCTTCACCTTCGCGATCATGCTGTCGCTTCTGGTCTTCGTCTTCGAAGGCGTGCGCGACGCCTTCGACCCCCGGAAGACCTTCGCATGACGGCCCTTCTCGATGTCCGCGACCTGAATGTCAGCTTCCGTCAGGACGGGCGCGAAACGCAGGCCGTGCGGGGCGTGTCCTTCGCGCTGAACCGGGGCGAAACCGTCGCGCTGGTGGGCGAAAGCGGATCGGGCAAGTCGGTCACGGCGCTGTCGACCGTGTCGCTTCTGCCCGACAGCGCGCGGGTCACCGGGTCGGTCCTCTATGACGGCGCGGAAATGGTCGGGGCGGATGAACGCCGCCTGCGGCAAGTGCGCGGCAACGACATCAGCTTCATCTTTCAGGAGCCGATGACCTCGCTCAACCCGCTGCACACGATCGAAAAGCAACTGGCCGAAAGCCTTGCGCTCCATCAGGGCCTTGTGGGCGGCGCGGCGCGGGCGCGGATCCTCGAACTTCTCGACAAGGTCGGCATCCGCGACGCCGAAAGCCGTCTTGGCGCCTATCCGCACCAGCTCTCGGGCGGGCAGCGCCAGCGCGTGATGATCGCCATGGCGCTGGCCAACAAGCCCGACATCCTGATCGCGGATGAACCCACCACCGCGCTCGACGTCACCATTCAGGCGCAGATCCTCGATCTGCTGGCCGACCTGAAGAAGACCGAAGGCATGGGGATGCTCTTCATCACCCATGATCTGGGCATCGTGCGCCGCATCGCCGACCGCGTCTGCGTCATGAAGGGCGGCGAAATCGTCGAGGCCGGCCCGACCGCCGACATCTTCGCCAACCCGCAGCACCCCTATACGCAGACCCTGCTGGCCGCCGAACCCAAAGGCGCGCCCGACCCCGCGCCGGAAGAAGGCGACGAGATCGTCAGCACAAGCAACCTCAAGGTCTGGTTCCCGATCCAGCGCGGCTTCATGCGCAAGACCGTGGGCCATGTGAAGGCGGTCAACGACACCACGATTTCGGTGCGCGCGGGCGAAACGCTGG
>CAZNMV010000231.1:4324-5600 GCA_964573835.1 uncultured Aestuariivita sp.
GCTGGGCATCGTGGGCGAAAGCGGGTCGGGGAAGACCACCCTTGCGCTTGCCATCATGCGGCTGATCGCGTCGGAAGGCGGCATCACCTTCCTCGGGCAGGACGTGCGGCAATGGTCGACCCGCGAGTTGCGCCGCCTGCGCAAGGACATGCAGATCGTCTTCCAGGACCCGTTCGGCAGCCTGTCGCCCCGGATGACCGCCTTCCAGATCATCTCGGAAGGGCTGTCCATCCACAAGGTCGACCCCCAGCGCAACGCGCGCGAACTGGTCGCCGAAGTCATGGCCGAGACGGGCCTCGACCCCGCGACGATGGACCGGTATCCGCATGAATTCTCGGGCGGGCAGCGCCAGCGCATCGCCATCGCGCGCGCCATGGTGCTGCGCCCGCGCCTTCTGGTGCTGGATGAACCGACCAGTGCGCTCGACATGACGGTGCAGGTGCAGATCGTGAACCTGCTGCGCGACCTGCAGAAGAAATATGGCCTCGCCTATCTGTTCATCAGTCACGACCTCAAGGTCGTGCGCGCGATGAGCCACAAGATCATCGTGATGCGCGCGGGTGATGTCGTCGAATACGGCGAGGCGCAGCGCGTCTTCACCGCGCCGCAAAGCGATTACGCCCGCGAACTCCTCGCGGCGCTGACCTGACGGCCCCCGGAAAGGCGGTCAGATCGCGCTGGAATGGCCTGCTTTCGACAGGTCATAGGCATCAAAGCGCCGCGCGATGACGCGCGTCAGTGGCCGCGCCTCGGCCGGGACGAAGAAGGCCTCGTCCGTCAGATCGACGACACCGGGAAACTGCGCCGCCGCATCCCGCAAGATCGCATCAAGCCGTGCGGCGCTCACGTCCTGCGTCGCCAGAATCTCGGCGCGGTCGATGCGGAAATCGCACATCACCGCCTCGATCAGCCGGGCGCGCAACAGGTCCTCGCCCCGGAAGGCGTGGCCCTTCGCGACCGAAAACCGCCCCGCCCGGATCGCCGCCACATGCGCCGCCGTGCCGGGCGCGTTCTGCGAAAAGCCCTGCGGAAAGCGCGAAATCGACGATGCGCCGACCCCGATCAGCGCGGGCGCCTGATCGTCGGTATAGCCTTGGAAATTGCGCCGCAGCTGCCCCGCCGCCTGCGCGGTGGCCAGCCCGTCATCGGGGCGGGCGAAATGGTCGATCCCGATCTCGCGGTATCCGTCCCACATGAAAAGCCGCCGCGCGGTATCGAACAGCGTCAGCCGTTCTTCCGGCGTGGGCAGCGTGTCGGGGTGGATCATCGACTGCCG
>CAZNMV010000232.1:0-5596 GCA_964573835.1 uncultured Aestuariivita sp.
AGGCTGAGGGGGATCACCCCGAGGACCGCGCCCATGAACGACATGACCGATATCCAGGCCGAACCAGAGGCCGCGCTCGACCCCGTCTGCGGTTTCGTGCTGGGCCTGCGGGCCGATGACATCCCGGTTGAGGTGAAGGACCGCGCCGCGCTCCTCCTCCTTGATACGATCGGGGTCTGCGCGGCGTCTGCCCCGATGCGGGCGGGCGTTCTGGGGCGGCAGGCGGCGCTGCGGCTTTACGGGGCGACCGACCCCGCCTTTGCCGCGCGGATGCTCTTCGACGGGCGCGAGGTGAGCGTGGCCGGCGCCGTCTTCGCCGCCGCGACACAGACCGACAACCTCGATGCCCATGACGGGTTCAATCCGGTCAAGGGCCATATCGGCGTTGTCACCGTGCCGACGCTGGCCGCGCTCGCCCAGCAGGACGCGGGGCTGAGCGGGCCCGACGCGCTCGCCCACCTGATCGTGGGATACGAGGTCGCGGGCCGCGCGGGTCAGGCGCTGCACGCCACGGTCGCCGATTACCACACATCGGGCGCCTGGAACGCGCTGGGCGTCACGGCGATGGCGGCGCGGATGCGCGGCCACGACGCCGCCACCCTGCGCGAGGCGCTTGGCATCGCCGAATACCACGGCCCCCGCAGCCAGATGATGCGCGAAATCGCGACGCCCACGATGCTGCATGACGGGTCGGGCTGGGGCGCACTGGCGGGGATGACGGCGGCGGTCATGGCGGAAGAAGGCTTTACCGGTGCCCCGGCGATCACCGTCGAGGGGCGCAAGGCATCCGCCTTCTGGGCCGATCTCGGCACCGTCTGGCAGACCCAGTCGCAATATATCAAACCCTATCCGGTCTGCCGCTGGGCGCATGCCGCCATCGACGCCGCGCGCGAGGTGCAGATCGCCCATGACTTCGCGCACGCCGAGATCGCCGAGATCACCGTGCGCAGTTTCCGCAACGCCACGGCGCTTTATCCGCACATGCCCGCGACCACGTCGCAGGCGCAGTATTCGCTGCCCTTCGCGGTGGCGGCGATGCTGGTGCATGGGCGCATCGGGCTGGCCCAGATCGAAGGCGCGGGGCTGTCCGACGGGGACGTCGCGGCGCTGGTCGCGCGCACGCGGATGCAGGCGACGGACGAGCACGAGGCGCTGTTCCCCGCGCACCGGTCGGCAGACGTGACCATCACGCTCAAGGACGGGCGGCAGTTCAGCTCCGGCCTCACCCATGCACGCGGCGGCAACGAACGCCCCTTCGGACGCGACGACATCGTGACGAAGTTCCACGATCTGGCCGGTCCCGTTCTGGGCGCGGCGCGGGCCGGGGCCATCGCCGATGCCGCGCTGGGCCTGACCGGCGCGACCAGCCGCTTTGCCGACCTGAACCGCCTGCTGACCGACCCGGTCTGAGGCGGGGAAGGACTTGCAGAATCCCGCCAGTCATGGCTTGCTTATTTGATCAAATTCCGGAGGCCCGAGATGAAAGACGACAACTTCCTGCGTGCGAACAACGCCCAGCATCTGTGGCATCCGATGGGTCACCCGGGTGACATGCGCAGCCATGCGCCGACGATCATCACCAAGGCCGAAGGGTCCTCGATCACCGATATCGACGGGCACAGCACGGTCGATGCGGTGGGGGGGCTCTGGTGCGTCAACCTCGGCTATTCCAACAACGCGGTGAAGGACGCCATCGCCAAGCAGCTTTATGACCTGCCCTATTATTCCGCCTTCGCGGGCAGCACGAACCCCACGGCGATCGAAGCCTCTTACGCCGTGCGCGAGTTTTTCGCCGAAGACGGCATGACGCGGGTCTTCTTCACCTCCGGCGGATCGGACAGCGTGGAGACCTGCCTGCGTCTTGCGCGGCAATATCACCGCCTGCGGGGCGAACCGAACCGCACGAAGTTCCTGAGCCTGAAGAAAGGCTATCACGGCACCCATTTCGGCGGTGCGTCGGTGAACGGCAACAACCGCTTCCGCGTCAATTACGAACCGCTCCTGCCGGGCTGTTTCCACATGCCCAGCCCCTATACCTATCGCAACCCGTTTCACGAAACCGACCCCGCGAAGCTCGCCCAGAAGATCGCCGCCGTGATGGAGGACGAAATCGCCTTCCAGGGCGCGGGCAGCATCGCCGCCTTCATCATGGAACCGATCCTGGGCGCGGGCGGCGTGATCGTGCCGCATGAAACCTTCATGCCGCTCATGCGCGACATCTGCGACCGCCACGGCATCCTGATGATCGCGGACGAAGTCATCACCGGCTTCGGGCGCACCGGCGACTGGTCGGGCGCGCGGCACTGGGGCGTGAAGCCCGACATGATGAGCACCGCCAAGGGCATCACCAGCGGATACTTCCCGGTGGGTGCCGCGCTGATGAACGACAAGGTGGCCGAGGTGTTCGAGACCGCCGGCGAAGCGGGCGGCATCTTCCACGGCTATACCTATTCGGCGCATCCGGTTGGCGCGGCGGCTGTGGTCGCCTGTCTGGAAGAGACGCTCCGGCTGGACACGAAGTCGAACGCAGGCCCGCGCGGCACGCAATTGTATGAGGGCGTGAAGAAGCTGGCGGAACGCTACGACATCATCGGCGACGTGCGCGGCGGCCACGGCCTCATGACCGGGATCGAGATCGTGAGCGACCGCGCCAAGAAGACGCCGATGGACATGGCCACGATGAAGCGCATTCACAAGACGGCCTACGAGGCCGGCGTGATGGTGCGTCTGGGGATGAACAACATCCTGATGTCGCCGCCCCTCATCATCACCGAAGACGAGGTGAACGGGATCCTGTCCGCGCTCGACAAGGGGTTCGCGGCGGCCTAACCGCCCGTCGCCGCCCGGTACCACGCTATGATCTCGGCGCGGTATTCGGGCAGCATCTGCACGGCGTTGGGCGGCGGCATCGCGTGGCTGACGCCTGCCTGCAGGTAGATGTCCTGCGCATGCCGCGCGACGTCTGCGGCGGTTTCCAGATGCACGCCCTTGGGGGCCACATTGATCCCGTCCCACACGGGTTCGCGGGCGTGGCACATGGAACAATTGCCCATCACGGCCTCATAGGCCGCGTCGAACCCGGCGGCCTGCGCGAAGCGGTCCTCGAACGCGGTGAGCGGGCGCGCCTCGGCCTCCTCCACGCTTTCGCGCGGGCCCAGCGTGCTCAGCCAGATGATGCACAGGAAGAGGATCGCAGTTGCGGCCCAGGTCCAGGTGGGCAGACCTTTGCGCGCGTGCATCGAATTGAAATAGTGCCGGATCGTCACCCCCATCAGGAACACCAGTGCGGCGATCAGCCAGCTGTATTCCACCCCGAAGGCCAGCGGGTAATGGTTCGACAGCATCAGGAAGATGACCGGCAGCGTCAGGTAATTGTTGTGGGTCGACCGCAGCTTGGCGATCTTGCCATACTTGGGGTCGGGCTTGCGCCCCGCCTTGAGGTCGGCAACCACGATCTTCTGGTTCGGGATGATGATCAGGAAGACGTTCGCCGTCATGATCGTCGCGGTGAAGGCGCCCAGATGCAAAAGCGCCGCGCGGCCGGTGAAGACCTGATTGTACCCCCAGCTCATCGCGACCAGCAGCGCGAAGAGCAGCAGCATCAGCGCCGTGGGCCTGTCGCCCAGGGGCGACTTGCACAACCCGTCATAGATCACCCAGCCCACGGCCAGCGACGCGGCGGAAATCACGATGCCCTGCCACAGCGTCAGCTCGGCCCGCGTGGGATCCAGCAGGTAAAGCTCACCCCCCACCCAATAGACCACGGCCAGAAGCGCCGCGCCCGACAGCCAGGTCGCATAGCTTTCCCATTTGAACCAGGTCAGGTGCTCGGGCATCCGTTCGGGCGCGACGAGGTATTTCTGGATGTGATAGAACCCCCCGCCATGGACCTGCCATTCCTCGCCATCCGCCGGTCCGGGGATGTTGCGGTTCAGCCCCAGATCCAGGGCGATGAAATAGAACGACGATCCGATCCAGGCGATGGCCGTGATGACATGCAGCCAGCGCACCGCGAATTCGACCCAGTCCCATGTCACCGCCAGATCGGTCATGCCGCTGTCTCCCTCATGCGCCGTCAGACTAGGCGCGGGGGTATTCTTCTGCTATTCCCGGCAATAGGCAAACAGCATCAAAAATTGCCGAAGAATGTCTTATCTCGACAACATCCGCACCTTCGTCCGTGTCTATGAATTGGGCAGCATGTCCGCGGCAGGCCGCGACCTGCGGGTATCGCCTGCGGTCACGTCGTCGCGAATCTCGCAGCTGGAAGACCATCTCGGCGTCCGCCTGTTCCAGCGCACGACGCGCAACCTGACGCCCACCGAACAGGGCAAGGCCTTCTACGGCGGCGCCTGCGCCATCCTCGAGGCCGTGGATTCCGCCGAAGCCGGGGTGATGGAGATCACCGAGAATCCCAAGGGCGCGCTCTTCGTGGCCGCCCCGCTTGGGCTGGGCCGCCGCCTGATCGCGCCGGACATCCCCGCCTTCATCGACCGCTACCCCGAAGTCAGCCTGCGCCTGCGCCTGACCGACCGGAAAGTCGATCTGACGACCGAAGGTCTCGACCTTGCCTTCTTCCTGGGCCAGCCCGAAGACAGCACCCTGCGCATCCGCAAGATCGCCGATGTGCCCCGGGTGCTGGTCGCCGCGCCCGCCTACATCGCCGCGCGCGGCCTGCCCCGCACGGGCGATGACCTTGTGCAGGGCGGGCACGAATGCCTCAACCTGCGCTTTCCCGGTGCGACGGAATTCCAGTGGCGGCTGATGACGCCTGACGGGCCAAGGCGCTTCCGTGTCGCGGGCCGCTTCGAATGCGACGATGGCGACGTGCTGACCGACTGGGCGCTGGCAGGGCGCGGCATCGCGCTCAAGCCGCTGTTCGAGGTGGCCGATCACCTGAAAACGGGCCGCCTTGTCACCGTGGCCGAAGACACGCCGCCCGAAGCCGTGCAGATGGCCTGCCTCTACACGCACCGCCGGAGGCAGGACCCGAAGACAAGGCTGTTCATGGAGTTCATGGCGGCCCGTATCGCCGCCGCCCTGCGCGTCTAGCTGCCGCGATAGGTGGAATAGCCGAAGGGCGACAGCAGAAGGGGCACATGGTAATGCGCGTCCTCGGACATCCCGAAGCGGATCGGCACGATGTCGAGGAACCGCGGTTCCTCGGGCGGCGTCCCGCAGGCGGTCAGGTAGTCGCCCGCGTGGAAGACCAGCTCATAGGTCCCGGTCGCGAAATCGCCCTCGGGCAGGATCCGCTCATCCGTCCGCCCGTCGGCATTCGTGACCAGCGTCTTAAGGTGCACCCGCGCGTCGCCGTCGATGCGGTAAAGCTCGATCCGCAGCCCCGCCGCAGGGCAGCCCCGCGCGGTGTCGAGAACATGGGTGGTCAGATATCCGGCCATGATGCCTCCGTCGTCTGCGCGACCCTGCCCCGCCGCGCGGATCGGGGCAAACCCCGCCCGGCCCGAGACAGTTTCGCTTTCCTTTTGAAAGTCGTCGCGATTGTCTTGAAATAGAACAGTCAAAACCCCGACAGGTGCAAGCGCATGAACCGTTACCCCCGCGACATGACCGGCTATGGCCCCACCCCGCCCGA
>CAZNMV010000233.1:0-5592 GCA_964573835.1 uncultured Aestuariivita sp.
GGGGGCTCTGCCCCCTCGGCCCTGACGGGCCTCACCCCCGGGATATTTGCGAACCCGAAGAAGCAGGGAGGGTCAGCTCAGCTGCCCGCGCCATTTGGCGTCGAGCTTTTCCAGTGCCGCGATGCGCTCGGCGGTTTTGGGGTGGCTCATCAGCCAGGCGGGCATGACGCCCGCGCGGGACTGCGTCAGCGCATCGAGCTTGCGGAAGAGCGTGACCTGCGGCGTGATGCCGATGCCCGCCTTGGTCAGAAGGGCAGCGGCATAGGCGTCGGCCTCGTATTCGTCGCCGCGCGACAGCCGCGCGGCCAGCATCGTGGTCAGAGCATTGGCGATGAGCACGCCCACCCCCGGCAGAAAGCGCGAGAGCACCATGGCGAGCGCGGTGCGCAGCGCGTTCTGGCCCGAGAAGTCGATCATCCGCCGCCGCGAATGGCCAAGCGCCACATGGCCCAGTTCATGGGCGATGACGCTTGCCATTTCCTCGGCCGAGACCTCGCCCTGCTGGAACTTGCGGTAGAAGCCGCGGGTGATGAAGATGCGCCCGTCCGGGGCGGCCAGCCCGTTGACCGGATCGATCTCGTAGATGTGGACGCGCACGCGGTGCAGGTCGAGCGCGCGCGCCAGCCGGTCGGTCACGCCCTTCAACTTCGGATCGGCCAGTTCGGTCGATCGCGCGTCAAGCTCGGCCCGGGTGCGCCAGGCCGAGAAATGGTACATGACGAAGGCATAGACCAGCGCAAGAAAGATCGGCGTGAACTTCAGCATGATGTGGATATGGGCCTGCCGGGGCGTCGGGGCAAGCGTCTCAGACGTCCCAGGCGACGGGAACCGCGGTCGGTCCCCGGAAGGCCCAGCCCGCGAAGGGCGCGGGACCGGTCAGGCGCAGGCCAGGCAGGCGCGCGAAGGCCATGGGCAGCGCCACGTCGGTGATCAGGCAGCGCGCGGCGGCCGCGCCCGCGCAGAAATGCGGACCCGCCCCGAAGGGGATCGCGGCGGATGTGTCGCGGGTGATGTCGAAGACATCGGGGTTGTGGAAATGCGCCTCGTCCCGGTTGGCCGACCCGAACATGAGGAAGACGCGGTCGTCCGGCGCGAAGGTGACGCCTGCAACCGTGTCTTGCCGCGCCACGCGGCGCGGTGACATGCCGATCGGGCTCATCCAGCGGGCATATTCGGCAAAGGCGTCGGCCCAGCCCGCGCGGCCCTGCGCGATCAGGTCAAGCTGGTCGGGATGTTCAAGCAGCGCCCAGATCGCCCCGGCGATGGCGTCGCGCGGTTCGTTCTGCCCGCCCGAGATGATCAGCTTGATATTGGCGCGGGTGGAGTAATCGCTGACGCCCGCCGCGGTCTGGACGCTCAGCGCGGAAAGGGCCCCTGCACGCCCCTGCATCCGCGTGATGTGATCGTCGATGAGCGCGGTGGCCGCATGGCAGCGCGCCTCGATGGCCGGGTCGCCCGCATAATTCGCGCAGCCGTCGATCATGGCCTGGCTCACGCCATCCATCTCGGCCGCGGTCATCCCGATCAGTCCGGTGATGAGCTTCAGCGCCTCGGCAGAGACCGGCATGGCATAGTCGGTCACCAGATCGCAGGCCCCCTTCGGCGCGAGATCGTCGAGGATCTCCTCCGCCCGGGCAAGGAACAGCGGCTTCCAGTGGTCGTTCACCGTGCGCGGGCTGACGGTGGGGAAAAGCGCGCGGCGTTCAGCCATATGCGCGTCGCCGTCCTTGCGCATCATGTTCTCGCCCATGAGCACCGTCATCAGCCCCTGCGGCTGGTGGCTTGAGAAGACATCTGTGCGCTTTTCCTGAACATGGATGTCGTTGCGGCGGGTCAGCAGCGTGGCACCCAGTTGCGGGACATGGGCGATGGGGGCCTCGGCCCGCATGCGCGCCAGATCGGGATAGGGATCGGTGCGGAAGGCGGCGGGGTCTATGTCGAACAGGGGGGCATCGGACATCTCAGGTCTCCCACATCGCGGGCAGGCGGATGGGGCCGC
Organism: uncultured Aestuariivita sp.; assembly: GCA_964573835.1. Lineage (GTDB taxonomy): Bacteria > Pseudomonadota > Alphaproteobacteria > Rhodobacterales > Rhodobacteraceae > JAGYKE01. Next base: position 2,000 of record CAZNMV010000233.1, read on the forward strand.
GGAAGGCCCAGCCGGAAAACGGAACCTCGCCCGTCAGCCGCAGACCCGGAAGCGCGGCGAAGGCGGCGGGCAGGGCGTGTTGGGCGACCAGGCAACGCGCGGCAGCAGCGCCTGCGCAGAAATGCGGCCCCGCGCCGAAGGGGATGGCGGGTCCGGTGTCGCGTGTCAGGTCGAACCGGTCGGGGCGGTCGAAATGCGCCTCGTCCCGGCAGGCCGAGGAATAGAGAAGGAGGATCATCTCGCCTTCCTCGAAGCTGACGCCACAGGCTTCGCCCGCGCGCGCGACGCGGCGCGGCACCATGCCGATGGGGGTGACGAGGCGGACATATTCGTCGAAGGCCCGTTCCCATGTGGCGTGGCCCCCGCGGATCAGCTCAAGCTGGTCGGGATGGGTGAGAAGCGCCCAGATCATGCCCGCAATGGCGTCGCGCGGCTCATTCTGGCCGCCGCCGATGATCACCTTGATGTTGCCCCCGATGCGGTCGCGCGGCAGTCCCGCGCGGTCGAGGACCGAGAGAACCGACAGGTCGGGTGCCGCGCGCAATTCGGGCAGGCGCGCGTCGATCGCGGCATCGACGCGGGCTGAGGCCGCCTGCGCGCGCGCGGCGATGGCGGGATCGCCCGCGTAGTTGGCGCAGCCGTCGATCATGTCCTGGCTGGCGCGGTCCATTTCGGTCGCGGTCAGGTTGGTCAGGCCGGTCATCAGCCGCAGCGCATCCGCCGCGACCGGCATGGCATAATCGCGCACGAGGTCCGCGTGGCCCCGGGGGCGCAGCGCGGCAAGGTGGCCCGCGACGATGTCCGCGAAGGCGGGCGAGAGATGGTCGCGCACCGTGCGGGGGCTGAGTGCGGGGAAAAGCGCGCGGCGTTCGGCCTGATGCAGTGCGCCGTCCGAGCGCATCATGTTGGGCCCCATGATCCGCACGACAAGGCTTTGGGGCTGGTCGCTGGAAAAGAGATCTGTGCGTTTTTCCTGCGTGAAGACGTCGTCCCGCCGGGTGATCAACGTCGCGCGCAGTTGCGGCACGTAAGTCACCGGCGCCGTGGCGCGCATCCGCGCCAGCGCCGGATAGGGATCGGCGGCGAAGGCGGCAAGGTCGATTTCCGTCACGGGCGCGCTGGACATTGGGTCACGTTAGGCCCGGCGCGCGCAGCTTGCCAGCGGGAAAGTCAGCGGGCAGAGACCGGCCCCTGATCGAGCGGTTCGGCCAGCAGGTCTTCGATGAACAGCGCCACGAACTGCCCACGACCGGCCACGCCGGCCTTGGCGTAGATGCGGGTGAGCTGTGCCCGTACGGTGCCTTCTGCCGCCCCGCGCAGGGCTGCGATCTCGGCCGTGTCGAGCCCCTTGAGCGTGAAAAGCGCCACGTCCGCTTCCGCCGGGGTGAGGCCCCAGTCTTCGAACCGGGTCTCGATCAGGTCGCGGAAGGCGGCCGATGCGGCAGCCTGCGCGCGGGCCGCGCGTTCCATCTGCCCCAGGGCGCGGCGCATCTGGATCGCGCCAAGGATCGTCCCGATCAGCAGCGCGCAGGCGACAACCGCTTCGAACCCCGAATGCCAGGTCAGCCCCGCGGCAAGATCGCCTGCGACATCGCCCACGAAAAAGACCACGCAGAGCGCCTGCAGCGCCACGACCAGCGCCAGGATGCCGACCCTGGCGCGGTCTCGGCGCAGCGCTATCGGCGCGCGCGCCATGTCATCGGTCCCACGAGGTTGCGCCCGATGCGGCGGCTTTCGAAGATGACGCCGCCCACATGGAGGACCGCAAGGACCAGAAGCAGGTTCGCGGCCAGTTCGTGCACCTCTTCAAGAAGCTCCTCGTCTTCGTCCTCGTGGTCTTCCGTCTTTTCGTGCTGTTCCCAGCGCAGTTCCCCGGTGTCCGACATCGGCGCGAAGGGGTCGCCCTTCATGGCGATCCCGGTCGCGACGACCACCGCAAGCATCGCCCAAAGCGCATAGACCATCATCGCACCCAGCGGGTTGTGCGACGGGTGCGGGCCGTCATCCTGCCCGCGCCACATGGCACGGACATGGCGCAGCGCGGCGAAGGGATCGGGAGGGAAGGTGGCGAAGCACGCCGCGCCCACGCCGAAGACCCCCCAGGCCAACCGCAGGGCCAGAAGGCCTGCTGCGGCATAGCCGACCCAGACATGCGGCACCTCGCCTTCTTCGAGGATCAGCGCGTTCAGGATCACCGCCGCGGCGATCCCCCAATGCGTGATCCGCACCAGGGGATCCCAATAGGGAAGGTCATGCGGGCGCATCAGTCGTCGATCTCGGCCCGGGTGACCGCGCCGGTCGCGGCGTCGAGCTTCACTTCCCAGACACGCGCCCCGTCGGCTGCATAGATCTCGATCTGGCCGCCTTCGCGTTCATACTTGCGCATCTCGAAACCCTTGGCGGCCAGTGTGGTCTGGATCGCGTCGGCCGAGGTGCCGAGCACCTCACCCATGGCGAAGGGCGCGGCCACGGACGCATTGCTGTCGCTGCCCGAGGCGAGCGCGGGGCCCGCGGCGAGAAGGGCAAGCGTGGTGACAAGGATCAGGCGGTTCATGTGGTGTCCTTTCCGGTTACGGTGAACAGCATTGGCGCTGTCCCGACCAATCTCGCCGCCGGGCGCAGGCCACTCCATTGCCGCGCCGCTTAATCGGGCCGGTGTAAGCACTTGCTGAGACAGGCGCGCCGTCAGCGCGACAACATCTTCATGCCCTGTTCCAGCCCCGAGAGCGTCATCGGGACCATTCGGTTCTCGAATAGCTCGCGGATCATGCCGATGGAATGGGTGTATGCCCAGTACTTCTCGGGCACCGGATTGATCCAGAGGTTCGCCGCCCATTGATCGCGGGCGCGGGCAAGCCAGGTCTGACCGGCCTCCTGGTTCCAGTGTTCGTTCGCGCCGCCGGGATAGGCGATTTCGTAAGGCGACATGCTGGCGTCGCCCACGAAGATGCATTTGTAATCGGGCCCATAGGTGCGCAGGATCTCCCATGTCGGGGTCTGCGCGTCCCAGCGGCGGCGGTTGTCCCGCCAGACGCCTTCATAAAGGCAGTTGTGGAAATAGTAGTATTCAAGGTGCTTGAACTCGGCCCGCGCGGCGCTGAAGAGCTCCTCGACCACCTTCACATGGGGGTCCATCGACCCGCCCACATCGAGAAACAGCACCACCTTGGCCGCGTTGTGCCGCTCGGGGCGTGTCTTCACGTCAAGGTATCCGTGTTCCGCCGTCGCCCGGATCGTGCCGTCGAGGTCAAGCTCTTCCGCAGCCCCTTCGCGCGCCCAGCGGCGCAGCCGCTTCAGCGCGACCTTGATGTTGCGGGTGCCAAGCTCGACCGTGTCGTCGAGATTGCGGAATTCGCGCTTGTCCCAGACCTTGACCGCGCGCTGGTGGCGGCTTTCCTTCTGGCCGATGCGCACGCCTTCGGGGTTGTAGCCATAAGCGCCAAAGGGGGACGTGCCGGCGGTGCCGATCCATTTGGAGCCACCCTGGTGACGGCCCTGCTGTTCGCGCAGCCGCTCCTTGAGCGTCTCCATAAGTTTCTCGAAGCCACCGAGGGATTCGATTTCCGCGCGTTCCTCGGGGGTGAGGTGCTTCT
>CAZNMV010000234.1:0-5564 GCA_964573835.1 uncultured Aestuariivita sp.
GGGCGTTCGTCGTAGAAGACGTCACTGGAATAGATGCCGCCCACATGCGGCGCGATGCCCCGCGCCTCGCAGGCGGCGACGGCGGCGCGCAGCAGGCCCCAATCGGCGGATGGCGCGAAATTGAGTTCCCGGAAGATGCCCCGCGACGGTGTCGACAGCGTCGAGGCCGTCATCGCGACGATGATGTCGCGGATCTTCACCTGCGGCTGCATCCCGCCGCAGGACCCGATTCGGATCAGCGTGGTCGCGCCATAGTCGCGGATCAGTTCATTGGCATAGATCGACAGCGACGGCATGCCCATGCCCGACCCCTGCACCGTCACGCGGTGCCCGCGCCAGGTGCCGGTATAGCCCAGCATCCCACGCACCTCGTTCACCAGTTCCGGCGCATCTAGGAAGGTCTGCGCGGCCCAGCGCGCGCGATAGGGATCGCCCGGCATGAGCACCGTTTCGGCGATCTGGCCGGGTTTCGCTCCGATGTGAATTGTCATGCGCGTCTCCTGTCCCGCCCGCCTTTATGGGCGAGACAGGGCACGCTGGCAATTCGGCCGCGTCAGATTTCCATGTCCGACGGGTCGGTGCCCTTTTCGAGAGCGGCCTTGAACCAGGCGGGCTGACGACCCTTTCCGGTCCAGGTCTGCGTCGCATCGTCGGGATTGCGGTATTTCGCGGCACCCGCCGAAGCGATCCCCGCCCGGCGGGTGTATTTCCGCCGCCCGTCGCCGCTGCCGGTGATCTCCGACAGCGAAAAGCCGAATTTTGCCGCCGCTTCTTCTGCCGCAAGGCGCGCCGCCTTCAGGTCGCGGTCTTTCGCACCCTGTATCGCCTTCGCGACATCCGCCTGAAGCTTTTCCAGTTGCTTGAGGCTCATGTCATCAAGATTCATGTTCAAACATTCCCAATGTTGGCCGGATTCCTCTCCGTGCGCACAGGGAAATAGAAAATCACCGGAAAAGACAATTACATTTTTGTGTCAATTCCTGACGCGGGGTCTATTCGGCGGCCATTGCCCCCGGATCGGCAAGAACGACGATGTCCTTCATGATCGCGTTCAATTCGAAATCCTTGGGCGTATAGACCTTGGCCACGCCCATTTCGAGAAGCCGTTTCGCGTCATCATCCGGAATGATCCCGCCGACGATCACCGGCACATGGCCAAGATTTGCCGCGCGCAGCTTGCGCAGCACGTCCTCGACCAGCGGCAGGTGGCTGCCCGACAGGATCGACAGGCCCACCACATGGGCCGCGTCGTCCTGCGCGGCGGCGACGATTTCGTCCGGCGTCAGGCGGATGCCGTCATACTTGATGTCCATCCCGCAGTCGCGCGCGCGGAAGGCGATCTGTTCGGCGCCGTTGGAATGCCCGTCAAGGCCCGGCTTGCCCATCAGGAAGGTGAGCCGCCGGCCCAGCCGGTCGCTGACCGCGTTCACCGCCTCGCGGATATCGTCGAGGCCTTCGGTCTTGTTCGACACTGATTTCGACACGCCCGTGGGCCCGCGATAGGTGCCATGGACGCGCCGCATCTCCTCGGCCCATTCGCCAGTCGTGACGCCTGCCTTGGCGGCAGCAATCGAGGGGCCCATGATGTTTGCACCCTTGCGCGCCGCTTCGCGCAGCGCGGCCAGCGCGGCCTGCACCGCCTCCGCGTCGCGCGCCGTGCGCCAGTCGTTCAGCCGGGCGATCTGGTCTTCCTCGACCGCCGGATCGACGACAAGGATGCCGCCTTCGCCTGCCGTCAGGGGCGAGGGTTCGGTCGTAGTGAACCGGTTCACGCCGACGACGACGGTCTCGCCCTTCTCGATCCGGTTCAGCCGGTCGGCGTTCGATTCGACCAGCCGCGCCTTCATGTAGTCGATCGCCTCGACCGCGCCGCCCATGGCGTCGATATTGGCGAGTTCCGCCCGCGCGCCCGCCTTCAGTTCCTCTACCTTGGCATCGACCACGGGGTTGCCGTCGAACAGATCGCCGTATTCCAGAAGATCGGTCTCATAGGCGAGGATCTGCTGCATCCGCATCGACCATTGCTGATCCCAGGGGCGCGGCAGGCCCAGCGCTTCGTTCCAGGCGGGCAATTGCACGGCGCGTGCGCGGGCCTTTTTCGACAGCGTCACCGCAAGCATCTCGATCAGGATCCGATAGACGTTGTTTTCCGGCTGCTGTTCGGTCAGCCCCAGCGAATTGACCTGCACGCCATAGCGGAAGCGGCGGTATTTCGCGTCCGTCACGCCATAGCGCGTTTCGCAGATTTCGTCCCAGAGATCGACGAAGGCGCGCATCTTGCACATCTCGGTCACGAAGCGGATACCGGCATTCACGAAGAACGAAATGCGCCCCACCAGCGCGGGGAAATCCTCTGCCGCCACGCGCGGGCGCAATTCGTCCAGCACCGCCTGACCGGTCGCCAGCGCGAAGGCCAGTTCCTGTTCCGGCGTCGCCCCCGCTTCCTGCAGGTGATAGGAACACACGTTCATCGGGTTCCATTTCGGCACATGGGAATAGCAGTATTCCGCCACGTCCCCGATCATCTTCAGCGACGGTTTCGGCGGGCAGATATAGGTGCCGCGCGACAGATATTCCTTGATCAGGTCGTTCTGCACCGTGCCCTGCAATTCGGCCACATCGGCGCCCTGTTCTTCCGCCACCGCGATGTAAAGCGCCAGAAGCCACGGCGCCGTCGCGTTGATCGTCATCGAGGTGTTCATCTGATCCAGCGGGATCTGATCGAACAGCGTGCGCATATCGCCCAGATGGCAGACCGGCACGCCGACCTTGCCCACCTCACCGCGCGCCAGCACATGGTCGCTGTCATATCCCGTCTGCGTCGGCAGATCGAAGGCGACCGACAGACCCGTCTGTCCCTTGGCCAGGTTCCCGCGATACAGCGCATTCGACGCCTGCGCGGTCGAATGGCCCGCATAGGTGCGGATCAGCCAGGGCTTGTCTTTCTGGGTCTGCGTCATCGGGGGCCTCATGAATCAATTCGGGCAATTTTATTGCGCACAGGGCCTGATACTTGAAAGATTGTGGCGCTGTCAATTCGCTGCGTTGCGGCGTTCCCGCAATGTCTTCCCCGCCTGCCCTTGTGCGAATATTTACCTTGCACCCGTTTGCTGCAAGGGTGGTGCATGACCGCGACGATTGAACTGCCGATCTGGCTTTTCGTGCTGATCCTGCTGTTTGCGGGCGTCACCTTCGCGTCGCATTTCCTGTTTCCGTCGGTGCGCTGGTTCTTCCGGCGGCGGCTGGAAAAGGCGGTGTCTCGGCTCAACGAACGGCTGGAACGGCCGATCCAGCCCTTCAAGCTCGCCCGCCGCTACGACATGATCCAGCGGCTGATCTACGACCCCGACGTGACGCAGGCGATCCATGAACATGCCGTCGCCGAAGGCATTCCCGACAACGTCGCCTTCGAGCAGGCCCGCCGCTATGCGCGCGAGATCGTGCCGTCCTTCTCGGCCTCGGCCTATTTCGGCTTTGCGATCCGGGCGGCGCGGCTTTTGTCGAACGCGTTGTTCCGCGTGCGCCTCGGCCATGTCGACGAAGAGGCGCTAAAGAAGATCGACCGCGACGCCACCGTGATCTTCGTGATGAACCACCGCAGCAACATGGATTACGTGCTGGTCACCTATCTTGCCGCCGAACGGTCGGCCCTGTCCTATGCGGTGGGGGAATGGGCGCGTGTCTGGCCGCTGTCGCAGCTGATCCGGGCGATGGGCGCCTATTTCATCCGCCGCAAGTCGCGCAACGAACTCTACCGCCGGGTGCTGGCGCGTTATGTGCGGCTGGCCACCGACGCGGGCGTGACGCAGGCGATGTTCCCCGAAGGCGGGCTGAGCCTGTCGGGCAAGCTGATGCCGCCGAAGCTCGGCTTGCTGAAATACATCGCCGACGGGTTCGAACCGGACGGCCGCGATGTGGTCTTCGTGCCGGTCGCGCTCAATTATGACCGCGTGCTCGAAGACCGGTTCCTCATGGCGGCGGTACACAATCCCAAGCGGCGCTTCGATGCATCCTTCCACATCGTCGCCGGCAAGACGCTGAAACAGATCTGGCTGCGGATGACGGGCCGCTATCACAAGTTCGGCTATGCTGCGGTCAGCTTCGGCACGCCTTTGTCGCTGTGCGATTTCATGACGGGTGTGCAGGGCGATCCCACCATGGCGCTGGGGCGGGAGCTCATGCGCCGGATCGGGGCCATCGTGCCCATTCTGCCGGTGCCGATGGTGGCCTGGGTCATGCAGGACGGCACCCCCCGCACGCGGGCCGAGGTCGAAACCGCGATCTCGGCGCTGATCGCCGACCTGCCGCATGCCCATATCCACATGCCGCGGGGCGATCGCGGTTACGGGGCCGAAGTGGGCCTGCGCGCCCTTACCGAGCGCGGCATCCTGCGCGAGGACGGCGAAGGCCACTTCCGTCTGAACCCGGCCGAAACCGAAACCGTCCAGTTCTACGCCAATTCGATCCGTCATCTGATGATGCCGAAGATTGCGAAAGATTCTGCAGGTGCTCGGGAACTTTCTGCACCTGCAGGGTCATAATATTACAAAATCATCCGCTCTGGTGTTGCATTATTGCGGTCCGGGTCGTATTCCACCCTCAGAGCTCCGCGATTCTGCATCGCGGCACGGACCGCAGAAGGAGGTTGCCATGGCCCTCGACCAGAACGGCGTCGCCAGCTACGACGCGCCCGAGAAAGACCTCTACGACATGGGTGAAATGCCGCCCATGGGCTTCGTGCCCAAGCAGATGCATGCCTGGGTCCTGCGCCAGGAACGCCACGGCGACCCCGACAAGGCCCTGCAACTCGAAGTCGTCGATGTCCCCGTGATCGGCGATACCGAGGTTCTGGTCCTCGTGATGGCGGCGGGCGTCAACTACAACGGCGTCTGGGCCTGCCTTGGCAAACCCGCATCGGTCTTCAACCAGCACAAGGCGCCCTACGCGATCATCGGATCGGACGCCGCGGGCATCGTCTGGGCCGTTGGCGCAAAGGTCACCCGCTGGAAGGTCGGCGACGAGGTGGTCGTCCACTGCAATCAGGATGACGGCGACGACGAGGAATGCAACGGCGGCGACCCGATGCTGTCGCCCTCGCAGCGCATCTGGGGGTATGAGACCGCGGATGGTTCCTTCGCCCAGTTCACCCGCATTCAGGCCCAGCAGCTCATGCCGCGGCCCAAGCACCTGACATGGGAAGAAAGCGCCTGCTACACGCTGACGCTTGCCACCGCGTACCGGATGATCTTCGGCCATGAACCCCATGACCTGAAGCCCGGCCAGAACGTGCTGGTCTGGGGCGCGTCGGGCGGCCTTGGGTCCTTCGCGATCCAGCTCATCAACACCGCGGGCGCCAATGCCATCGGCATCATCTCGGACGAGGACAAGCGCCAGTTCGTCATGGACCTCGGTGCCAAGGGCGTGATCAACCGGAAGGACTTCACCTGCTGGGGCCGCCTGCCCGAAGTCGGGACCGAGGAATACAAGGACTGGTTCACCGAGGTCCGCCGCTTCGGCAAGGCGATCTGGGACATCACCGGCAAGGGCGTGAACGTCGACATGGT
>CAZNMV010000235.1:0-5560 GCA_964573835.1 uncultured Aestuariivita sp.
GGGCCGAGGCGCGGTCGCGCGCCGCCGTGCGCCGCCATTTACACGCAATGTTTCCCGCTTGGGCTGAAGTCGCGATCGAACATGAATGGTCGGGCATGGTCTGCCTGTCGCCCAAGCGGCTTCCCTATGCCGGGCCGATCCCCGGGCAGCCGGGCCTTTTCGCCGCCTATGCCTATCATGGCAACGGGGTCAGCATGGGCAGCTATCTCGGACGGCTGATCGGCAACCTGATTGCGGGCGGCGACGCCCAGGCGATCCCCGAGGCGATCCGCGCCGACCCTCAGCGCTTTCCCTTCGGGCGGTTCCGCCGCATTCTGATGCCGCCGCTTTACGCTTCGTTGAAACTGGCCGATCTCTGAGTTGACTTGCCGGGGCGCATCACCCAAGCCTTGAGCGGATTTTTGGTGACGAGGGCAGGCCAATGAAGATTACCATGATCGGCACCGGCTATGTCGGCCTCGTGTCCGGTGTCTGTTTTTCCGATTTCGGACATGACGTGATCTGCGTCGACAAGGACCCGCGCAAGATCGACCGACTGAAGGCGGGCGAGGTGCCGATCTATGAACCGGGCCTCGACGATCTGATCGCGAAGAACGTCGCAGCCGGCCGGCTGACCTTCACCACCGATCTGCAGACAGCGGTCGCAGATGCTGACGCGATCTTCATCGCCGTGGGTACGCCGACGCGGCGCGGCGATGGCCATGCGGACCTCACCTATGTCTATGCGGCGGCGGAAGAGATCGCGAATGCCATGACGGGCTACGCCGTCGTCGTAACCAAGTCGACCGTGCCGCTGGGCACCAACCGCGAGGTCAAGCGCATCATCGCCAAGACCCGGCCCGATCTGGACTTCGACGTCGCTTCGAACCCGGAGTTTCTGCGCGAAGGCGCCGCGATCGACGATTTCATGCGCCCCGACCGGATCGTGGTCGGCGTGCAGAACGACCGCGCGGCCGAGGTGATGGAGGAAATCTACCGTCCGCTTTACCTGCGCGACTTCCCGATCGTGACCACCGATCTGGAAAGCGCCGAGATGATCAAATACGCCGCCAATGCCTTTCTGGCGATCAAGATCACCTTCATCAACGAAATCGCCGCGCTCTGCGAAAAGGTGGGGGCCGACGTCAAGAAGGTCAGCCATGGCATGGGTCTGGACGGGCGGATCGGCAACAAGTTCCTGCATGCCGGGCCGGGCTATGGCGGGTCGTGCTTTCCCAAGGACACACGCGCGCTGGCGCGGATGGGGCAGGATCACGCAGCACCCGTGCAGCTGGTCGAAACCGCGATCCAGGTCAACGACGACATCAAGCGGCGGATGATCGACAAGATCGTCGATCTGTGCGGCGGGTCGGTGAACCGCAAGACCATCGCGGTGCTGGGCGTGACCTTCAAGCCCAACACCGACGACATGCGCGAGGCCCCCGCGCTGAGCATTGTGCCCTGGCTCGTCGGTAACGGCGCGAAGGTGCGCGTGACCGATCCCAAGGGTCAGGCCGAGGGCGAGGCGCTGTTGCCCGGCGTCATCTGGGTCGAGGACGCCTACAAGGCGGCGCACAAGGCGGATGCCGTCGTGATCCTGACCGAATGGAACGAATTCCGCGCGCTCGACCTCAAGCGGCTGGCGCGCAAGATGGAAACTCCGCGGCTGGCCGATCTGCGCAACATCTATTCCGTCAAGGATGCGAAGCGCGCGGGCTTTGAGGCCTATGTCAGCGTCGGTCGCGTGGATTTCCTCAAGTCGGCCAGCGCCGAAAGCTCGGCCTCGGCCGCCGCCGAATAGGCGGGCGCGCCGGTTCCGGCGCGCCACAGGCAATAGGCGGCCATGCGCCAGTGAAAGACCGGGGCAAGCGCGTGATGGCGCGCGGCCGTCCACGCATCGCCATAGGTTGCGAAGAACCTCTCCGTGTCCCCGGCGCAGGGCGTGCCGCCGCGATAGAGCATCCGCATCGCGGGCGACAGAAGGATCGCGATATCGGCGCAGGGATCGCCCGTGGCCGGGCATTGCCAGTCGATGAAGACGGGGCCGTCCGGCCCGATGACGATGTTCGCCGCAACGGGATCGCCGTGCAGAAGCACCGTTGCGGTGTCGGCCGGTATCTCTGGCGGGTCGGGGCGCAGAGCCGAGAGCCGCCGCACCTGCGGCCCGGCGCACTGCTCCAGAAACCGGGCGCCCGCGTCGATCAGGGCTGCCGGGGCGCAATCGATGCGGCGCAGACCCGCGGGCGCGGGCGTCTGGTGAAGGGCGCGCAGCGCACGGGCCGCCTGTGCCATGTCGCCCGCCCAGTGCGGGCCTTCGACCCAGGGGTAAAGGACCCACGCACCCGGGTCGCCCGCACCGCGCGCCACCAGCCGCGGCGCGAGGGCATAAAGGGCGGGGTGGGTCAGACAGATCGCCTCGGCCTCGGGATCGTTGGGAAAAAGCGGATTGCCCCTGTCCCGGGCATAAAGCTTCAGGACAAGGTCGCGCCCCTGCCCGATCAGCCGCCACGCCCGGTTGGTGCGCCCGCCGCGCAGCCTTTCGATGACAGGCCGGGGCGGAAGACAGCCAAGATCGCCCAGCTGTCGCAGGATCTCTGGCGGCGGCCTCTGCCCGGTTTCCGCCGTGGCCGCGCCCTGCGGCGCATCTGAAGAGGAAGGTTCGGAGATGACGGCACCGGTTCTTGCTGCCGGGCAAATCTACGCCCCGGGCGCGGGGCGGACAAGCCGTGGCCGGGAGACGATGCAGGGCCAAGGCGGCTGCAGAGCCCGCCACATCCCTTCGCGGGCCGGCGGGTTCTGGCAGCGGAACCCTGCCCGGTCGGCGCGCGGCGTCCGGGCAATCCCCGTGACGACCGCACCACCAAAGCCCGCGCCAGAGGGCGCGCAGAATCCCGGCCAGCAGACCGTTCCCCATCAGCCGCCCTGCCGGTTGCGCAGCGCGCTCACACCCTCGGCCGCGATGCGCGCCCCGCTGTCGAGGAGGAGATGCGTGTGCCCGTCGATGACCTGTGCCTCGACCACGCGGGCATAGACCTGCGCCGGTTCGCGCCCGACGACGACGCCCAGCGCGCTGCTTTCGACCGAAAGACTGTAGGTGCCAAAGGGAAGGACACTGCCCGCATCGTCACGCCCGTCCCACTCAAAGCTGTCTTCGCCGGGTGGCAGGCTGCGCCGCGCCACCTCGACCCCTGGTGCGGTTTCGATCACCAGCGTCGCTGTGTCCGCGCCCGGGGCGCGGGGTGCCACAAGCTCGATCGGGTTGCCGTCCCAATTGGCCGGTGCCGGGGCGCGCGCCTCCATGCCGACCCAGCCGGCAAGTGCCGCCATGTTTCCCGTGGCAAGTGCTGCAGAGAGCGCCGCAAGCCGGTCATTGGCCAGGACCTGCTGTTCCACCATAGAAAACTGGGCGAGTTGCGTGGCGTACTGGCTCGAATCCAGCGGTTCGAGCGGGTCCTGATACCGGGCCTGTGCGGTCAGCATGCGGATGAACGTCTCGAAATCCGACGACAGCGTCGCGGCGTTCGACGCGGTTTGCCGCGCTGGTGCGGGCGCGGCCGCTTGGGGTGCGATGGCCTGAATGGTCAAGGGTTCCTCCTACAGCCGGATATCGAGCCCGCCGACCCCAGGCAGGACCGGCGCAACAGGGGACGGCATCTGCGCAGACCGCGTGGTCAGGCCGATATCCGCATCTTCGGTCGGGCCGGGCGCCCGGTGCCCGCGGAAGTGATCGGACCCCGGCGCGCCGAAGTTCAGATCGACATCGCGGAACCCGAGATTGCGGAGATCCTGACCCAGATCCACCGCGTGGCGGCGCAGCAGGTCGAGCGTTTCGGGTCGTTCCGCCGCGATGGTCACGACAAGCCCCGCATCCGTCGGGGTCAGCGAGAGCCGCAGCCGGCCCAGTTCCTGCGGGTGCAGAGCGATGTCGATCGTGCCATCGGCCGACCGGCCCAGCGCCACGGCGATCTGGGCGGCCACCCCCTGCGGTGTGATCGGTGCGGGCGGGGCGGCCATGCCGGGCCGGGGCCCTTCGGCGGGGGCAGGGGCCGGGCCGGACACAAGCCCGGTATCGGATCGGAGCGGCACCGCCTCTCCCCCTCCGGCGATCGGATCGGCGGGGGATGAAGGCGACGGCGGGGAGGGGGACGGCGCGACCGGCACGGGCGCGACGGCAGATACGGGGGTCGCGGGCACCGCCGGCATCTGTGGCGCGGGGGGCGCGGAATGTGTCACCCTGCCCTCCCCCGCCGCGGGGACCGCGACCTCGGGCAGGGCCCATGAGAGCGGTATCGCCGCATGTTGCGCCGGTTTGCCCCCCTCAATCGCCGGGGGAACCTGCAGCAGGCCGGCGCGGGGCGCTTCGGGCAAGGCGGCGGGCACCGATCTTTCTGGCAGCGCCACGGGCCTGGTCTGGACCGCAGGCGCGGGCGGGTCGCCCGCAGCTGGGCTGGCCGGTGCGGCCATCAGCGGGACCGACGTCAGAACACCCGCTTCCCGACCGGTCAGGTCTGGGTCTTCCCCATGGTCAGGCGCAGGATCGGGCAGATCAACCACACGCGGCTTGACCCCTTCATTGGCCATGGGCACGGCCCCGGCCGGGGGCGCAACAGTCTCACCCGCAGCGGGACCGGGCGGTTCACCCATGTCCCGCACCGGGGCAGCAACCGGTTCGCCCGACCCGTCCTTCGCCACGGCAGGTGCCCCGCGCAGCGCGGCCAGCACATCGGCAAAGGCCGGAAGAGCCGAACCGTCCACGGATGCGGACGGCAAGGCTGCAACGGGCGAAATCCGCGGCGGCGGAAGGATGGGAAACTGCATCGCGGCCCTTTCCGGACGAATCTGACGCCTGCAATTTCCCCGATCCGGGTTACCGGATGTTTACCCGCAACCCGGAAACTGAGGTGAGTTGTCCCGTCAGAAAGGAAAAACCGATGCTGCCGCCGGTCGCACCCTATTCACCCGCCTTGCCATCCCGCCCCGCCCCCGATCCGATGCGCGAAGCCGCCGTCGCGCTCGAGGCGACGTTTCTCGCGGAAATGCTGAAATCCGCGGGCCTTGGTCGTGGGGCAGATGCCTTCGGCGGCGGCGCGGGGGAGGACCAGTTCGCCTCGTTCCTGCTGCATGAACAGGCCACCGCGATGGCCCGCGCAGGCGGCATCGGCCTGGCCGAGACGATTCATCTTGCCCTGAGGGACCGCGCCGATGTCTGACGCCGCGCTGAACGCATTGGACGCGCTTCTCGAAGACGAGCGGGCGGCGCTGATCGCTGGCGATCTTGATCGCATCGCCGACATCGCCGATCGCAAGCAAACCCTTGTGGCCGGTCTGAACGACAGTGGTGCAGAGGGTGTCGCCCTTGTTCCCCTGCAACGGAAAATGCAGCGCAATCAGGTTCTTCTGGACGGCGCGCTTGACGGGATCCGCAGCGTGGCGGCCCGGCTTGCAGTGCTTCGCGAAACCGGTGGCACGCTCGAGACCTATGACAGGAACGGGCGGCGGCAGACCTGGTCGGGCCCGCGCGGCGACGGCGTCGAACGGCGGGCCTGAGGGGTTTGCGTCAAATCCGCGGGAAAGGGCGCGG
>CAZNMV010000236.1:0-4454 GCA_964573835.1 uncultured Aestuariivita sp.
AGGCGGCGCATGTAGCGCATCATCTCGGTCTCGGCCCGGTTCATGTGGAAGATCGGGTGCGTGAGATAGGCGCTGGAGCGCAGGCAGTCTTCCGGCAGCCGGTAGGCGGGCGTGAAATCGGCATCGTCCATGATGATGCCGAAGGCGCGCCAGACGGCCTCGATCACGCGGGGGCGCGTTGCCTCGTCCAGCGTGATGCCGATCTTCGTCTCGCCCACGCGGCGCAGGTTCACGCCCTCGCGCACCGCCGCCTGCAGCACGCCGCGCTGCAGAAGGCCCACATCCACGGTGATCGTGTCGAAGAAGGTCTTCGGTTCCACCTTGAAGCCTGCCGCCTCGAGCCCGCGCGCCAGCCGCACGGTCTTGCGGTGGATGCGCTGGGCAATGGCCTTGAGGCCTTCGGGGCCATGGAAGACGGCGTAGAAAGACGCCATGACCGCCAGAAGCGCCTGCGCGGTGCAGACGTTCGAGGTCGCCTTCTCGCGGCGGATATGCTGTTCGCGGGTCTGAAGTGACAGCCGGTAGGCGCGGTTGCCGTGGCTGTCGACGCTGACACCCACAAGGCGGCCCGGCATGGAGCGCGCATATTGCTGCTTCGTCGCCATGTAGGCCGCGTGCGGCCCGCCATAGCCCATGGGCACGCCGAAGCGCTGCGCGCTGCCCACGGCGATGTCGGCGCCCATCGCGCCCGGTTCCTTCAGCAGCGTCAGCGACAAGGGATCGGCGCTGACGACACCGATCGCCCCCGCTGCATGCAGCGCGGCGATGGCCCCGGTGAAATCCCGCACATGCCCGTAGGTGCCGGGATACTGGAAGATCGCACCGAAGACGCGGGTCGCATCGAGCGCCTCGGGCGCGCCCACGATGACCTCGATCCCCAGGGGTGCTGCCCGCGTCTGCATCACCGCGATGTTCTGGGGGTGGCAGTTTTCGTCCACGAAGAAGGCCGTCGCCTTCGACTTGGCCACCCGCTGCGCCATGGTCATGGCTTCCGCGCAGGCGGTCGATTCGTCCAGAAGCGAGGCATTGGCGATCTCGAGGCCGGTGAGGTCCGAGATCATCGTCTGGAAGTTCAAGAGCGCCTCGAGCCGCCCCTGGCTGATCTCCGGCTGGTAGGGCGTATAGGCCGTGTACCAGGCCGGGTTTTCCAGGATGTTGCGCTGGATCGCGGGCGGCGTGACCGTGCCGTGATAGCCCTGCCCGATCAGGCTGACGAGAACCTTGTTGCGGTCCGCCACCTGACGCATGTGGTGCAGCACCTCGCGTTCCGACAAGGCCTTGCCGAAGTCCAGCGGCTTTTCCTGCCGGATCGACTTCGGCACCGTCTGGTCGATCAACTGGTCAAGACTGTCGACGCCCAGCACCTTCAGCATATCGGCCATTTCCTTCGGGCTTGGCCCGATATGGCGGCGATTGGCGAAGTCGTAGGGCAGATAGTCGGTCGGGGTGAAGGTCATGATCGGTCCTTGTGCAGCGATCCAGCTTCTTTCTGGTCAAAAATACGCAAATCCCGGACTTGCTGCCGGGATCAGCCGATGAAGTCCTTGTATTCGGCCTCGGTCATGTAGTCGTTCATCGGCTTGAGGTCGGTCGCCTTGATCTTGAAGAACCAGGCCTCGCCTTCGGGGTCATCGTTCACCATCGCGGGGTTGTCGACGATCGTCTCGTTGACCTCGACGATCTCGCCGTCGAGCGGCGCGAGGATGTCGGACGCCGCCTTGACGCTCTCGATCACCACGATCTCGTCATCCTTGCTGACGGTGGTGCCGACCTCGGGCAGATCGACGAAGACGACATCGCCCAGCTGTTCGGCCGCATGCGCAGTGATGCCGACAATGACGACGTCGCCTTCAACCAGCAGCCATTCATGTTCTTCAGTGTATTTCATCGGGTCGCCAACCTTTGTTCTCAGCGTTTGAACCGGGCTGCCACGAAGGGCAGTGATGTGACTGTGACGGGCAGCCGCTTGCCGCGCAACTCTCCAAAAAGCGCGGTGCCGGGCTGCGACAGATCGACCGGGACATGGCCCATCGCGACCGGTCCGCCGACGCTCGGGCCGAAGCCGCCCGAGGTGATGCGCCCGATGGCTTCGCCGCCCGCCTCGCGCGTGAAGAGCGCCACACCTTCGCGCATGGGTGCGCGGCCTTCAGGGCGCAGGCCCACCCGGCGCATGGGCGCGCCATGGTCGAGTTCGGCGAGGATGCGCGCGTCGCCGGGAAAGCCGCCCGCGCGCGCGCCGCCATGCCGGCGCACCTTCTGGATCGCCCATTCGAGCGCGGCGCTCACCGGGGTCGTGGTCACGTCGATGTCATGGCTGTAAAGGCAAAGCCCGGCCTCGAGCCGCAGGCTGTCGCGCGCGCCAAGGCCGATGGCCTCGACCGCGGGGTGTTCCAGCAGCGTCTCGGCAAGCGCCTCGGCCCTGTCGGCGGGGACCGAGAGTTCATAGCCGTCCTCGCCGGTATAGCCAGACCGCGAGGCCCAGACCTCGACGCCACCCAGTTGCAGGGTCGCCACGTCCATGAAGCGCATCTGCGCGGCGGCAGGATCCATGGCAGACAGGACGCTTTCCGCCGCGGGCCCCTGCAGCGCGATCAGCGCGCGGTCGGTGTGTTCGGTGATGGTGAGGCCGGGCAGACGGTCGCGCATATGGGCGATGTCGGCCTCCTTGCAGGCGGCATTGACGACGACAAAGAGAGCATCGCCCTTCCGCGCGACCATGAGGTCGTCGGCGATGCCGCCGGTCCCGGTCGTGAAGAAAGCATAGCGTTGCCGTCCGTCGGCAAGCCCCAGGACATCCTGCGGCACAAGCGTCTCGAAGGCGGTCGCCACTGCGCCCCAGCTGTCGCCCGAAAGGGTCACCTGCCCCATGTGGCTCACGTCGAACAGGCCCGCCTGCGCGCGGGTGTGCAGGTGTTCCTTCAGCACGCCCAGCGGATACTGCACCGGCATGTCATACCCGGCGAAAGGCACCATCTTCGCGCCCAAGCGGTGATGCAGCGCGAAAAGCGGTGTCGTCTGGAGATCGGTCATGCCCCTGTCCTTCCGACCGAATGCGCTGTCTGAAGACATGCGCCCGGCATCGTTTCACCGCGCATGCGCGGCCTTGCGATGCCCCCTCTGTCCTTTCGCCTGAGATCGTTATCCCTTCGGCGCCCCGGTTTCCCGGGGTCTCTCCAGAGTGTCGTCGCGCAGTCGGTCCTTGGGCCTGAGAGTTTCCGGGGCGGTTGCTCCTTCGGCACCGGCTTGTCGCCGGTTCTCCCGTCTGCACGTCGCAAGGATTAGCCGAGCTCTCGCAGTCCGGCAAGCGGCAAAGGGACGCGGTCAGAGCAGGGTGAAGTACTCTGCCTGTTCCCAGTCCGAGAGCGCAGCGACATAGCGGTCCCATTCCGCCTGCTTGAGGCGCGACAGGTAATCGACTGTCTCGTCGCCCAGAACATTGCGGTAGAGGGCGGAGGCGCGGAATGCCTCGACCGCGTCGACAAGGGTCCGCGGCAGCGGCGCGGCGTCGTTGTCATAGGGCGTTTCGCAGGGCGCGGGGGGCTCCAGCCCCTCGGTCAGGCCGGCAAGGCCCGACAGAAGCTGTGCCGCGAAGGCGTAGCAGGGATTGGCCGCCGCATCCGGCGCGCGGTTCTCCAGCCGCGAGGCCCCGTCGCCCGGCGCCAGAAGCGCGCGGATCATGGCACCGCGGTTGTCCCAGCCCCATTGCACCCGGTCGGGCGCAAGCTGGTAGGCGGAATAGCGTTTGTAGCTGTTCACCGTGGGCGCGATCAGAAGCTGGCTTTCGGCGGCGTGGGCCAAGAGGCCCGCGATCCATCCCGCCGCCTCGATCGTCAGTTCATGGGCCCCTTCGGGGGTGAAGAGATTCGCGCCCGTGGTCAGGTCTTCCAGCGACTGGTGGATGTGCCAGCCGCTGGCCGCGATGTTGGGCAGGACGGGCTTCGGCATGAAGGTGGCATGCAGGCCCTGCCGCGCGCAGACCTCCTTCACCATGGCGCGGAACATCACCAACTGACGTGCCGCGGTCATCGGGTCGGACGGCGCGAAGGTCGCCTCGAACTGGCTTGGCCCCATCTCGATTTCCAGCGACCGGAGCGGCAGGCCGAGGCCCTGCGCATTGCGCCGGATGAGGTCGAGCACCTCTTCCGCCTCGCCATAGCGGGCATCGGTGAGAAACTGGTAGCCGTGGGTCAGGGCGCGGGTGGCGGGCGGCTGGCCCGGCATCGTCGTCTGGTCATGGTTCAGCGCGGGGTCGGTCACGTCGAAGATGTGGAACTCGACCTCGAGCCCGAGCTTCGCGGCATAGCCCTGATCGGCCAGCCGGTCGATGGCGGTCTGCAGCACGGTTTCGGGGGCGAAGGGGATCGGCGCGCCTGACCGGTGCACCGGCCGCGCGAAGAGCCATGCGGAATGGGGAGACCAGGGCAGCGGTGTCAGGCTTTCCGGGTCGGGGACCA
>CAZNMV010000236.1:4464-5550 GCA_964573835.1 uncultured Aestuariivita sp.
GCAACATGTCGTTCGCGCCCTGCATCGGCCCCGACGCGATTCCTGCATCCTTCGACCAGACGGGAAAGACGGTGCGGTGCGAGGTGTCCTTGAGCAGAAGCGTGGACGGGGCCGCGATCCCCGAACGGAAGAGCGAGGGCAGCGCCTCGGGCATCAGGGTCTTGCCGCGCAGGATGCCGTGCTGGTCGGCAAAGACGACGCGGATCGTCTCGATCCCCGATGCGGGCAGGCGCGCCAGAAGATCATCGGCGATGTCGCAGTCGGCCCCGTCCAGAAGCCCCAGCGCCGCCAGCCTGCCGCCTGCCGTGCCCGCCATCGCCTAAAGCCGCGCGTCCCAGGGACAGGCGGCGCGGCGGCCCGCGTCGCTGGCCGCGTTCACCTCTTCCCAGTTTCCATCGGGCGCGATGGCGTCGTTCGACAGCGGCCCCGAAATCGTCGCGGGGTCCACTCCGTTGCGCAAAGGCAATTCGTCGAGCCGCCCTTCCTTCACCTTGGCGATCGCGTCGCGCAGCATCCGGCGATAGCGGATGATGCCGGCATCGGTCTTGCCCAGATGCTCCTGCGTGCGGTCCTGGATGGACCCCATGCTTTCCACCGCCCATTGGTCATGGACGTTGATGTCGAGCCCCATGCCGGTATAGGTCGCGGCGCGCTGTTCATCGGGGTCATAGCCGTAATTGTTGCGCGCGTTCTTCAGCGGCGCATAGTCGGGCAGCCGGTGTTCGCGCAGGCGCTGTTCGCGCATCTTCGTCTTGTCCACGGGGGCGCCGAAGCTGGTGAACATCGAGTACCAGTAGCAATGGGTGTCGTCGATCGGCACATGCCACTGGGTGATCGTCATCTCGCGGCTCATCGGGATGCAGATCGCGTGCGGGAAGATGTGGTTGGTGATGCGCACATGGGTGCGGCCATCCTCCATCCGGCGCAGCGCTGTCAGCCGCATCCCGTGCGGCGCGTCATCGACCCGGATTTCCGGCCGCGGATAATCGCGGAGCAGTTTGGTCATCGGGATTTCGGTGTTGCCCGCCTTGTCGCGGAACTGCTTGCCATAGCTGTCGGCGGGGTCTTCGTCCTGCAGGAAACGGT
>CAZNMV010000237.1:0-5547 GCA_964573835.1 uncultured Aestuariivita sp.
GATGCGTCCGAAATGAAGCGTCTGGGCGGAGCGGTCATCGCGCGCGGCGGGGCGGCGGTGGACTGCCCTGTGTCCGGCGGCTGCCACCGGGCCGATACCGGCAATATCGCGATCTTCGCGGGCTGCGACCGCCCCACCTTCGAGCGGATCCTGCCGCTTCTCACCGTCATGGGCCGCCAGATCCTGCACACCGGCGATCTCGGCTCGGCCTCGGTGCTCAAGGTGATGACCAACTACCTCGCCACTGCGAACCTGCTGACACTCTGCGAGGCGCTGGTCACGATGAAGGCGGCAGGGCTCGATCTCGGCACCACCTACGAGGCGATCCGGATTTCGTCGGGCAACAGCTTCGTGCACGAGACCGAAAGCCAGATGATCCTGAACGGCTGCCGTGACATCCAGTTCACCATGGACCTCGTCAAGAAGGACATCGGGCTTTTCCAGTCGATCGCGGAAGGCCATGGCGTGCCGCTCGAGATCAGCCCGTTGATGAATGCGATCTTCGAGGACGGCATCGCGCGCTACGGCGCGCGCGCCAATTCCGACGACATCATCCGGCGGCTGGAAGAGGCGACCGGCCTCGACATCACGGCACCCGGCTTTCCGTCGGAAATGGTCGATGACGAACCCGAAGGCGAAGGCGCCGAAGTCATCGTGCGCCGCGCCGCCGCCGAATAGCATTGCCGCCCGGCCCGTCCATGCGTAAAGCGCGGGCAGGGCAGGGAAGGGCACGCAATGGACGACAGGGACGAGGTTCTGGCACGGATCGGGGTCAGCCAGCCGCGGCGCTGGTTGGGCGTCGCCATGCTGTACGGGCTGGGCGCGTTGCTGCTCTATGTCGCCTTCTCGACGCCGCCGGAACCCGGCTGGCTTGTCTTTCTGGTGGTGGCGGGGCTTGGCTCTTTGTGGATGGGCGAGGCGATGCGGCGGGGCACTGACGGCGCGCTCGTGCTGACCGAGGCGGGGCTGTTCGACAGCGACGGCAGCCTGCTGGCCACCTTCGACGACATCCGCAAGGTGGAACGCGGGTTTCTCGCCTTCAAGCCGTCGAACGGCTTTGTCGTGACCACCACGACACCCGGGCAGCGGCGCTGGCGGCCCGGGCTTTATTGGCGGGTGGGCCGCCGCATCGGGGTCGGCGGCGTGACCGCGGCCTCGCAGACGCGCATGGTCGCGGACCTGATGTCGGCCCGCCTGATGATGCGCGACAATGGCCTTGGGTCCTAGGGACGGGCCCGGACGTCAGGTATTGCTGAAGATCACCTGCGGCGCGAAACGCGGTCGGGTGAAGACGAAGTTGTCCAGAACGGTCGTTCCGATCCCGATCTGGAAAGGCGGCTCCCAGGTGTTCCAGGTTTCGACCAGGATGACGCGCTCTTCGTCGGGCATGACGGGCAGGCGGTCCTCGATCAAAAGCATGTCGCTGTCCGTCATCGCGGCGATGCCTCCGCCGCGCGCCTCGGACCAGTCGAAATAGTAGCGGTCGGTATCGGCGTCCCAGCGCACCACCGTCACGCGCAACGACAATGGCGAATTGGTGCGGGTCAGAAGCTGGGTCATCGAATACATCGAATCGATGTAGGTGTCGTTCAGCGCCCGCGTCTCGCGCGAGATGAGGTCGGCGATGGTGTAGGCCGCCTTGAGGTTCACCGCGCTCTGGCGGTAGGCATCGAAGAAGGCGTAGCCCCCGCAATAGGTCCAGAACAGCAGGGGCGCCATCAGCGCGAATTCCACGGTGACGCTGCCGCGCGTGTCGTCGCGGAAGGCCCGCAGGCGGCGGATCATACGGCCCAGCATCAGCGCGGCTCCTGCACGAAGGCCGAGGTCGCGACGAGCGCATACATGCCAGCCCCGTCCTTGACGAGATTGTCGCCCATGCCCAGCGTCGGGAAGACCGGTTCGAACTTGGCGCAGGCGCGCAGGAACATCAGTTCGTTGCTGGCCCCGTTGACGAAGCTGCGCGCGGGCATGACGTCTTCCGACCGGTCGGCGCAGTCGATGTCGGTGGGCGGGCTCTGGAAGCTGTAGGGATCGAGCTGGACCATCTCGAGCTTGAGGTCGCTGCATTCCTTGATGAAACCCGCGCGGTCGCAGATGTCCTGCCGGATCTCGTTGTGCTGGGGCGCGGCCCCGGTGCCCAGGCGGATGTCGCGCACGGTTATGTCCACCGCGCGTTCCAGCATGGCGTGGTTCACGTGGATCATCCCCACTTCCGTCGCGGTGGCCAGAAAGCTGAACATCGGCAGGAAGAGGAGGGAGAATTCCACCGTGGCCGAGCCGTCCTCGCGGCGGCGGAAGCGGCGCAGATGGCGTCTGACGGAGCGGATCATTGGGTCAACCTCAGCTGGCGGATGGAGGAAGCGATGGCATCGAAGGCGTCGGAGATCTCGAGCCCGTCGACATCGAAGAAATGCGAAACCGAGCTGGCACATTGCTGCAGGATATGGTTGCCGCCCTGAGGCGCTTCGAAGCCGATGGTGAAGACGATGATCCCGGCTTCCTTGGCTGCGTCGCACATATCCAGCGTACGGGCGTTCTTGGGACCGGCGTCCACGCCTTCCAGCGGCGCCCAATACCAGTCGTTCCAGGCCTGGTTGTCGTTCATCCACGGCTCGTAGAGGTCCCGCACGACGCGTTGCATCGAGGTATAGGCCCACAGATCGGCATAGCTCACCACCTCGGCGGTGCCGGGTTCGTCCACCAGAACCGTGTGCGCGACCGTGCGATAGCGGCGGCACGACCCGTTGCGGCGGAACGACGTGCATTCCTGGGTGTACTGCGTTTCCTCGTAGACGCCTTCGCCATAGGCGTGGTTGCGCCACTGGTTGGTATGCGGCCAGTAGAAGAGAGGCTCGTTGGTGATGCCGTCCCAATCCTCGTCCCAGGTGTCGAGACCCACATAGACCGAATAGATCTCTTCCTGGTCGTTCCACCAGATGTTGGACTCGCCCTCGCGGAAAGCGGGGTCGATGTAATACTGCGTCGTGTTCTCGCCGTCCGTCATGAGCACGATCACCTTGATCGTGTCGCGGTCGGTGTAGACGACGGGGCGGTTGTTGAACATCGCGGGGATGTGGCCCTGGGTCGACAGGCTTTCCGTGATCGGCTGGAAACTCGGATCGACAAGGATCGAGCCCCACTTCATCCCGAGATCGAGCGATGTGTTCCCATCGGCCGTGAGGTTGGAGATGAAGGTCTTCAGCGTGTTGCGGTTGTCCTCGAGGATCATCATCTCGCGGCTGGCCGCGCCTTCGCAGACGGGGTAGCGCACGAGGTTCTTGGGGTCGTCGTCGCGGCCGTCGTAGTTGCTGTCCCAGGGGTCGAAATGCATGGTGCGCGGATATTCCCGCGTGGTCGAGATCGTGGTTTCGTTGAAATCGCCCGCCTCGAAGTCGATGCAGCGCGAGTAATTGTGTTCGTTGGTGACGTTGAGCAGGTCGAACAGTTCCTGCGGTGCCGATACCTGGGTCGCATAGGGCACGACCGAGATGGTGACGGTGTTCGGTTCGGAATTGTCGAACATCTCGTCCACGAAGTCGCGCGCGGCGACCTTGAGGTTGGGCAGACGGTTGTTCCAGTTCATCGATCCCGACACGTCGAGCACGAGCGAGATCTCGACCGCGTTGATCCGCTCCTCGGCGGTGCCAGCGGTCTGGACCGCCAGCGTGTCGGTGCCGATCATGTGCATGAAATTGGTGTCGAAATTTCTTGTCGCCGTCGCCGTCACGGTGCGCGAACCCAACGTCTGCTGGACCGCGACATTGGACAGCGCGTCTGACAGGCCCGCCTTGGCAAAGTAATCCGCCACGACTTGGGCAGGGGGCAGGGGCTGGTCGAGATCGGCCGCCGCCAGCACGGCGCGGTCGAGCGTGGCCTGAAGATGCACGCGGTCGCGTTCGTGGCGCATCACGTCGACGCCGATGCCCACGACGATGATCATGCACACGAAGATGTAGAGCGCGAAGATCGTCATGACGCCGGATTCGTCGCGCGCGAAACGCTTCACCGCGCCCGCGATACCCGGTCCGCCCCGATACACCCGTTCTTCATTCCCACTCATGCCGCAATCCTTCCCAGCACTCGTTGCGTGCCACACGGCGTCCTGCGCCGGTCGGTTCAACTGGCTTTGTCTGGCATCCGAAAATGGCTGAATTTGGGCGATTTCTGTGCGAAATCAGGGGGCGGGGCGCCGCGCGGCGAACAGCTGGCAAGAGCGGCACGCATTATTGCGCAGGCCGCGACAATCGGGCCATCACAGAGAGGTTTCCCGTTCTGCCCAATAAAGTGGCAAAGTTTTTACCGACTCACCCTAAGCTGGCATGGCAGGGCTCCGGGGCGCGCAGGGCGCGGGGTCGCAACCGACAGGACACCAGGATGAACAGGACCATGATGGCCGAACCGTCGTTCCGCGAAAGCGTCGATCTGATGTTCAACCGCGCCGTGGCGCTGATGGACCTCAGCCCCGGCCTCGAAGAAAAGATCCGCGTCTGCAACTCGACCTATACCGTGCGGTTCGGGGTGCGGCTGCGCGGGTCGATCCACACCTTCACCGGCTACCGCAGCGTGCATTCCGAACATATGGAACCGGTCAAGGGCGGCATCCGCTATGCCCCCAGCGTCCACCAGGACGAGGTCGAGGCGCTGGCCGCGCTGATGACCTACAAATGCGCGCTGGTCGAGGCGCCCTTCGGCGGATCGAAGGGCGGGCTGCGCATCGACCCGCGCCAGTATGATGAACACGAGCTTGAACTGATCACGCGCCGCTTCGCCTATGAACTGATCAAGCGCGATCTGATCAACCCTTCACAGAATGTGCCCGCCCCCGACATGGGCACCGGCGAACGCGAAATGGCCTGGATCGCCGATCAATATGCGCGCATGCACACCACCGACATCAACGCGCGCGCCTGCGTGACGGGCAAGCCGCTCAACTCGGGCGGCATTGCGGGCCGGGTCGAGGCGACGGGCCGCGGCGTGCAATACGCCCTGCGCGAATTCTTCCGCGACCGCGAGGATATCGCCAAGGCGGGGCTGTCGGGCACGCTCGACGGCAAGCGGGTGATCGTGCAGGGCTTGGGCAACGTGGGCTATCACGCGGCCAAGTTTCTGTCGCAGGAGGATGGCTGCCGCATCATCGGCATCATCGAACGCGACGGGGCGCTCTTCTCGCCCGATGGGCTCGACGTCGAGGCGGTGGCCTCCTGGATGCGCAAGCATGGCGGCATCTCGGGCTATCCCGGCGCCAGCCATTCCGCCGACGGCGCTGCCGTGCTGGAAGCGGAATGCGACATCCTGATCCCCGCAGCGATGGAAGGCGTGATCAACCTCGAAAACGCCGGGCGCATCCGCGCGCCGCTCATCATCGAGGCGGCGAACGGCCCCGTCACCGCCGGCGCCGACGACATCCTGCGCCGCAAGGGCACCGTCATCATTCCCGACATGTATGCCAATGCCGGCGGCGTCACGGTGAGCTATTTTGAATGGGTCAAGAACCTCAGCCATATCCGTTTCGGCCGCATGCAGCGCCGCCAGGAAGAGGCGCGCCAC
>CAZNMV010000238.1:0-5540 GCA_964573835.1 uncultured Aestuariivita sp.
ATGCGCGCGCCGCGCCGCTGCAGACGACGGCGCGCATCGTCATCATCGGGGCAGGGGCCGCGGGCACGGCGCTGGCCAACCGGCTGGTCGAACGGCTGGACGGTGCGCAGATCACCCTGATCGATCCGAGGCGCGATCACCTCTATCAGCCCGGCCTGTCGCTGGTAGCGGCGGGGCTCAAGCCTGCCTCCTACGTCGTGTCGGACACCGCGCGGTGGCTGCCCGAGGGTGTCACCTGGCTGCAGGACCACGTCGTTGCGGTCGACCCCGAGATGCGCACCGTCACGACCGGGGACGGCACTGTGCTGGAATACGACCGCCTTGTGGTGGCGCCGGGTCTCATCCTCGACCACGATGCCATCGAAGGCTTCAACCTCGACATGGTGGGCGAGAACGGCATCGGCGCGCTTTATGCCGGGCCGGACTACGCCGCGCGCACCTGGGCCGCAGCGAGCCAGTTCGTGGAGACCGGCGGCACCGCCCTGTTCACCCGCCCCGCGACCGAGATGAAATGCGCGGGCGCGCCGTTGAAACACGCCTTCCTCATTGACGACATCGCGCGCCGGGCCGGTCGGGCGGGGGCCGTCAACATGGTCTACACGGCGCCGCAGGGATCGCTTTTCGGCGTGCCCATCGTGGCCGAGAAGGTGCGGATGCTCTTCGAGGACCGCGGCATCGACACGATGATGAAGCGCACGCTCACCGCCATCGACGCAGGCGCCAAGCGCGCGACCTTCGCCACCGAAACGGGCACCGAAGAGGTTGATTACGACTATATCCACGTCATCCCGCCGCAGCGCGCGCCCGACTTCGTGCGCCAGTCGGGCCTGTCCTGGGCCGACAAGTGGACCGATCAGGGCTGGGTTGAGGTCGACATGGCCACCCTGCGCCACCTGCGCTATCCCGACATCTTCGCGCTGGGCGATGTCGCGGGCGTGCCGAAGGGCAAGACCGCCGCATCGGTCAAGTGGCAGGTGCCGGTGGTCGAGGATCACCTTGTCGCGTCGCTGGATGGCCGCGACGGGACCGAAACCTATGACGGCTATACCTCGTGCCCGCTGATCACGCGGGTGGGCAGCGCGATGCTGGTCGAATTCGATTACCACAACAACCTCGTGCCGTCGTTCCCGGGGATCATCGCCCCGCTCGAGGAGCTCTGGATCAGCTGGCTGATGAAGGAAGTGGCGCTCAAGGCCACCTACAACGCCATGCTGCGCGGCAAGGCCTGAGGAGGGCAGCACATGAAGGACCTGACATTCGAAACCCTGATCGCCGTCTTCGAGGAGATGTTCGGCCAGGGCCTGTTCTGGCTGATGGTCGCGGCGGCGGCGGTCGTGACGCTGGGCTATGCCTATGTCCTCATCCGCGACCGCGAGGTGAGCTGGCGCAAGTTCCTCTTCGCGCAATTGTCGATGCCGCTGGGCGCGGTGCTGGCGGTGTGGTTCGTCATGGTGATGACGCGGTCGCGGCTGGCTGACATCGGCGGGCCGATCGACGTGATCTTGATGCTGGGCATCGCGGCTGCGGGGGCTGTGGGCATGGCGATCCTCGTCTACACGGCCGAGTCGCTGCTGGGCACGAAGCGCACCAAAGGATAGACTTCGCGGCCGGACCGGGGCTGCATCGGGAGCCGACGACATGAATGCAAGCGACAGCAAGGGCGAGCCCTGGCTCGCCCATTTCCCGATCACCTTCTTCGGGGTGACGATGGGTGTGTTCGGACTGGCGCTGTCGCTGCGCGCGGGCGGATTCGTGCAGGCCTCGGACGGAGTGATGCTGGCGGGGGCGCTGATCCTTGCGGTGCTTCTCCTGCTCTATGCGCTGAAGGGGCTGCGCCATCCGGGGCAGGTGGCGGCTGAATGGGCCCATCCCGTCCGGCTGTCGTTCTTTCCAGCGGCGAGCATTTCGGTCCTGTTGCTGGCGATCCTGCTGCAATCCCATCTGCCCGGTGTATCGGCGGCACTCTGGTATCTGGCGGCGGCGGTGCAGGCGGTGCTGACTGTTGTCATCGTGTCGGCCTGGATTTCCCACCGCGCCTTCAGCCCCGCGATGCTGTCGCCCGCATGGTTCATCCCGGCGGTGGCGAACGTGATCGTGCCCTTGGGCGGCGTGCATCTGGGGCAGACCGAGATCGCGTGGTATTTCTTTGCGGTGGGCATCGTCTTCTGGGTCATCCTGCTCACGCTGGTCTTCAACCGGCTGATCTTTCACGACCCGCTGCCCGGCAAGCTGCGCCCGACGCTGGTGATTTTGATCGCGCCGCCGTCGGTCGCTTTTCTGGGTTGGACGGAACTGAACGGGGGGCAGATCGACGCCTTCGCCCATGTCCTGATCAACATCGCGCTCTTCTTCGCGGCGGTCGTCGCGGTGCAGGTGCCGGCGCTTCTGCGGCTGCCTTTCGCGATGTCGTTCTGGGCCTTGTCCTTCCCGCTTGCGGCGCTGTCCACGGCGACCTTCCGCCATGCGGCGCTGGGGGGCGCCGACGTCTTCCATGCGGTCGGTCTGGTGGCGCTGATCCTTCTGATCCTGACCGTTCTGGCGCTGGGCGTCCGGACCCTGCGCGCCGCCCTCGCGGGCGAAATCTGTCAGCCGGAATAGGCGTCCTCCGTCTCGACAGGGCAGCCCCGACAGGGCAACCTTCGCACAATGTCCGGGCCGCCGCCCGGCCTGACGGAGGAGGCTGCCCCTTGCCAGACAGCTGGATCGACAAGTTCAAGGGCCTGAGCCGCCTGCCCGCCGACATCCGCGCGACGCTGGAAGAGGGCAGCCGCACCATATCGGTCCCCGCGGGCACCCAGGTCTTCGCGCCGGGCCAGTCGGCGGACAGCCTTCTGCTGCTTCTGGACGGGACGGTGCGGGTGCAGCAGCGATCCGACACCGGGCGCGAGGTGATTCTTTACCGGGTGAACGCGGGCGAAAGCTGTGTGCTGACCACCGCCTGCATGCTGGCCTTCGAGGATTATTCGGCCGACGGTGTTGCGGAAACCGACGTGCGCGCCGTCGCCATCCCGCGGCAGACCTTCGACGATCTGGTCGCGCGCTCGCCCGTGTTCCGCGAGTTTCTCTTCACCGCCTATTCGCGCCGGATCACCGATCTGTTCGCCCTGATCGACGACATCGTCTTCCAGCGCATGGATGTGCGCCTTGCCACGCGGCTGGTCGAACTGGCCGACGCGGGTGGCGTGGTGCATGCGACGCATGCCTCGCTTGCCACCGAACTCGGCACCGCGCGCGAGGTGATCTCGCGCATCCTGTCGGAATTCCAGCGGCGCGGCCTGATCGAACAGGCGCGCGGCGAGGTGCACCTGACCGGCCGCGCGGGACTTGAGCACCTGATCAGAACGGCGGGCGTTCAGGCCTGACCCGCGCTCCCGCCCCCGATATCGGATGGCGCGACCGACACCGACTTGATCACCGCATGCACCGCGACCCCGGGGGCAAGGCCCAGCGCGGTGGCGGACCGCCGCGTGATGCGCGCCAGCACCCGCCCCGCGGCGGTGTCGATCGCGACCATCGCCCCCGGCCCGTCGCCCGCGCGGATGTCGGCCACCACCCCCGGCAAGATGTTGAGCGCCGAAAGCCCCTCGGGCCTCGTCCGCGACAAGATTACGTCATGGGCGGCGATGCGCACCCGCAGCGTCGCACCGGGGGCCTGCGCGATGCGGGGCAGGAACAGGGACGTGCCGCCCGCATCGAGTTCGCTCAGCCCGTCGTCGTGGTGGTGCAGGACGCGCGCGGTCAGCACCGCGCCCGCCTCGCGCGCGCCTGCGGGCAGGATGGCGGGGTCGCCCAGAACCTCGGCCGCCGTGCCCTGCGCGACGACCCGTCCGGCATCGAGCGCGACGACCGTCGTGGCAAGCCGCGCCACTTCGGACGCGGAATGGCTGACATAGAGGATCGGCACGCTCACCTCGTCGCGCAGCCGTTCGAAATAGGGCAGGATCTCGGCCTTGCGCGCCTCGTCCAGCGCGGCGAGCGGTTCGTCCGCGAGGATCAGGCGCGGGGCCGACAGAAGCGCGCGCCCGATGGCGACGCGGCTTTTTTCGCCCCCCGACAGCGCGCCGGGGCGGCGGTCGAGCAGATGGCCGATCCCCAGAAGATCGACAACGTGTCCCATGTCTTCGCGCGGGCCGCCCCTTGGCGCGAACCACGCGCCATAGGCGAGGTTCTGGCGCACCGTCAGATGCGGGAACAGCCGCCCCTCCTGAAAGATGTAGCCCAGCCTGCGGCGATGGGGTTTCAGCCTTATGCCCCGGTCGGTGTCGAGAAGCGTCCAGTCGCCCGCCGCGATGCGGCCCGCATCGGGCATGAGAAGCCCCGCGACCGCGTTGACGACCGTGGTCTTGCCCGACCCCGACCGCCCGAACAGCACGGTGACCCCCGGCGGCGCGCGGAAGGCGGCGTCAAGCGTGAAGCCCGGGAAGGCGTGGCGCAGGGTGATGTCGAGCATCACGCGCCCCCGACCCGTCTGGCGACGCGGCGCGCGATCAGTTCCGACAAGAGAAGTGCGGCCATCGCCACCACCACCGACACGATCACCAGCCGCATGGCCGATCCTTCGCCCCCCGGCACCTGCAGGAAGGCATAGATCGCCGACGGGATCGTGCGCGTCTGGCCGGGAATGTTCGACACGAAGGTGATGGTCGCGCCGAATTCGCCCATCGCCTTGGCGAAGGCAAGGATCGTGCCCGCCACGATGCCCGGCAGCGCCATGGGCAGCGTGACGGTCAGGAACACCCAGAAGGGCGAGGCCCCCAGCGTCGATGCCGCCTGTTCGAGTTTTGGATCAACCGCCTCGATCGACAGGCGGATCGCCCGCACCATGAGCGGAAACGCCATGACCCCGGCGGCCAGCGCCGCGCCGGTCCAGCGAAAGGCCAGCACGATCCCCCAGTCGGCGAGGATGCTGCCCACAGGCCCCCGCGTCCCGAAGGTGATCAGCAGCAGGTACCCCGTCACCACCGGCGGCAGGATCAGCGGCAGATGGACAAGACCGTTGAGAACCTGCTTGCCCGGAAAGCTCCAGCGCGCCAGTGCATAGGCAGTGAGAATGCCCAGAGGCAGGCTCACCAGCGTCGCCCAGAAGGACACCTGCAGCGACAGCGCGACAGCGCGCCATTCTTCGGGGCCAAGCCAGTCCGCCATGCGTCAGGGCACCAGCATTGTGAAGCCCTGCCGCGCGAAGGCCGCGCGCGCCTCGGGACTGCGGAGATAGTCGAGGAATGCGGCTTCTCCGGGTGTATCCCGGTTCGCCAGATCGGCCAGGGGATAGACGATGGGCGGATGGCTGTCGGCCGGGAAGGTGCCGAGGATCGTGACATTCTCCGCCGCCGCCGCATCGGTCGCGTAGACGATGCCGTAAGGTGCCTCGCCCGTCGCCACGAAAGCGAGCGCCGCGCGCACGTTGTCGGCCTGCGCCACCTGCGCCTCGACTCTGTCCCAGAGGCCAAGGCTTTCGAGCGCGGCCTTCCCGTAGATGCCCGCGGGCACGGAATCGACCAGCGCCATGGCCAGACGCCCGTCGCCCAGCAGCCCGGCAA
>CAZNMV010000239.1:0-5534 GCA_964573835.1 uncultured Aestuariivita sp.
AGGCGGCTTCAACCTCGGCGGCGAACAATCGGGCCATATCGTGATGACCGACTACGCCACCACCGGCGACGGGCTGATGGCGGGCCTGCATGTCCTGGCCGAAATGGTCCGGACCGGCCGGCCCGCCAGCGCGCTGGCCCGCCGGTTCGAACCCGTGCCGCAATTGCTCAAGAACGTGCGCTACGGCGCGGGCGAACAACCGCTCGAGGCGCCGCAGGTGCGCGCCGTCATCGCCGCGGCCGAGGCGGGGCTCATCGGGCGCGGACGGCTTCTTATCCGCAAGTCGGGGACCGAACCGCTGATCCGGGTCATGGCCGAATGCGAAGACGAAGGGCTGCTTCTGCGCACCGTGGACGGGATCGTCGCGGCAGTGGCCGAAGCGGCGACCGACTGACGCAAAGAGGCTCAGCCGTGCAGCGCGCGGCTGTCTTCCGGGGCCTGCGCCCGTTCGCCCAGGCCATAGTCGCGGATGACACCTGCCACGCGCAGCCGATAATCGGCGAAGTGGATGTCGCGGCCCGCGCCTTGTGCGTCGCGATGTTCGGGCAGGCGGCGCCAATGGGCGAGCGCCTCTTCGTTTTCCCAGAAGGATACCGACAGAAGCTTGCCGGGTTCGGTCAGGCTTTCGAAGCGTTCGACCGAGATGAAGCCGGGAATGTCCTTGAGATGGTCGCGCAGCGAAGCCGCGCGGCGCAGATAGGGTTCGCGGTGGCCTTCCTTCGGCCAGACTTCGAAGATGACGGCGATCACGGGCGCTCCGGGGGTGGGGCGATCCTTCGAAGGATCGCCGGTTGGGGATGGGGCGAATTTTGGAAAATTCGCCCCTCCCGGGGGATCAGTTCTTGGACTTGTCCACCATCTTGCCCGCGGTGATCCAAGGCATCATGGCGCGCAGCGTTTCGCCAACCTGTTCGATCCTGTGGGCGTCGTTGTTGCGGCGGGTCGCCTTGAAGAAGGCCTGGCCCGACTGGCATTCCAGCATCCAGTTGCGGGTGAAGGCGCCCGACTGGATATCGGTCAGAACCGCCTTCATCCGTGCCTTCGTCTCATCATAGGGCAGGATGCGCGGGCCGCTCACATATTCGCCATACTCGGCCGTGTTCGAGATCGAGTAGTTCATGTTGGCGATGCCGCCTTCATAGATCAGGTCGACGATCAGCTTCACTTCGTGCAGGCATTCGAAATAGGCCATCTCGGGGGCATAGCCCGCCTCGACCAGCGTCTCGAAGCCCATGCGGATCAGCTCCACCAGACCGCCGCACAGCACGGCCTGTTCACCGAAGAGGTCGGTTTCGCATTCTTCCTTGAAGTTCGTCTCGATGATGCCCGAACGCCCGCCGCCGATGGCCGAGCAATAGGACAGACCGATTTCCAGCGCGCGGCCCGAGGCATCGTTGTGCACCGCCACAAGGCAGGGCACGCCGCCGCCTTTGGTGTATTCGCCGCGCACGGTATGGCCGGGGCCCTTGGGCGCCATCATGATGACGTCGACACCGGCCTTCGGTTCGATCAGGCCGAAATGCACGTTGAGCCCGTGGGCGAAGGCGATCGCGGCGCCTTCGCGCAGGTTGTCGTGGACATATTTGCGATAGGTCTCGGCCTGCAGTTCGTCCGGCATGGTGAACATGATCAGGTCGGCCCAGGCCGCCGCTTCGGCGATACCCATGACCTTGAGGCCTTCGCCTTCGGCCTTCTTCGCGCTGGGCGAGCCTTCGCGCAGCGCAACGACGAGGTTCTTGGCACCCGAGTCGCGCAGGTTCAGCGCATGGGCATGGCCCTGGCTGCCATAGCCGAGGATCGCCACCTTCATGTCCTTGATGAGATTGATGTCGCAGTCACGGTCATAATAGACGCGCATGGTCGGGCTCCTTCCCCTTGGGTTCTGTCTGGCGGGGTTTTACAGGGCGACAGTGACGCGGGGAATTGCACCGGGACCGGATTCTGATAGAATTGTCGACAAATTCATTCTCGCTATGGATATTTTTCGGAATAATCATGCTTTCAGACGAAGATCGGCGCATCCTGCGCTATCTCCAGGCCGATCCGGGCCTCACTGCGGCCGATCTGGCCCAACGCTGTCGCATCAGCCCGCAATCTGTCGCCCGCCGCCTTGCCCGGATGGAGGAACAGGGCGTGATCCGCGGGAGGACCGAGGTGATCGACTGGGCCGCACTCGGCTATGCGGTCGAGGTCTCCCTGCGTTTCACCCTCGACAAGACGCGCGGCAATGCCTTCGACGAATTCATCGCCGCCGCGCGCGCGGTGCCGGAAGTGCTGGAAATCCAGACCTTCCTCGGCCGCGTCGATGTGCGCCTGTCGGTGATCGCGCGGGACATGGTCCATTATCAGCAGGTCTATCGCGACCGCATCCTCACGCTGCCGCATATCGCCGATATTCAGGCGCTGATGCATGTGGCGCGGATCAAGTCGGACGAAAGGCTTCCCGTGTGATCGATCTTGACGATCTCGACCGCGACCTGCTGCGCGCGCTGGCGCGCGACGGGCGGGCGAGTGCCGGGGCGCTGGCACGGCGCTTCGGCGTGTCGCAGCCCGTCGCCTGGCGGCGGATCCGCCGGATGCGCGACGCGGGCATCTTGCGTGGCCCGCGTCTCATCCTCGACAATCAGGCGCTGGGCTATGGCGTGACGGTGTTTCTGGGGGTGAAGCTGGCCGCAAAGGGGCGCGTGGCACTCGAGGATTTCGAACGCGCCGTCAGCGCGATCCCCGAAGTGCAGACGGTCGAACATGTGCTGGGCCTGTACGATTACCGGCTGCGGGTTGTCGCGCGGGACATCCCGGATTTCGAACGCATCCTGCGGCGGCGCATCATGACCCTGCCCGGCGCGGGCGAGGTCGAGGCGAATGTGCTCCTGAGCGAGGAACGCCGCCCCGGCCCGCTTGGGTAGGATCGGAAACGCGCGGTCACGATCGGCGCGCCGCGCGGCCCGGGTGCGGCCACGGGACGGCTTTGATCCGGCGCGGACAGCGGCTAAGTCTTTCCCAGCCAAGCCAGAAGGAGAGACGCCATGGCCCTGCTCGATACGGTCGACCCCGATGGGCTCGAGGAATTCTCGGTCGTCTTCACCGACCGGTCGCTCAACCACATGTCGAAGGCCTTCCAGCAGGTGATGCGCGACATTCATGCCATGCTCTGCGAGGTCTACACGGCGGAGGGTGCCGTGATCGTGCCCGGCGGCGGAACCTTCGGGATGGAGGCCGTGGCGCGCCAGTTCGCGCGCGGGGCGCGCGTGCTTGTCGTGCGCAACGGCTGGTTCAGCTATCGCTGGAGCCAGATCTTCGAGACAGGCGACCTGACCGCCGAGACCCAAGTGCTGAAGGCGCGCCGCAGCGGGAATGCGGCGCAATCCCCCTTCGCGCCCGCACCCATCGACGAGGTGGTCGCAACGATCCGCTCAAGCAAGCCCGACATCGTCTTTGCCCCGCATGTGGAGACAAGCGCGGGCGTCATCCTGCCCGATGAGTATATCCGCGCCATGGCCGATGCCGCGCATGAGGTCGGCGCGCTCATGGTGCTCGACTGCATCGCCAGTGGCGCGGCCTGGGTCGATATGGCGGCGACCGGTGTCGATGTCCTGATCTCGGCCCCCCAGAAGGGGTGGAGCGCGTCGCCCTGCGCGGGCCTTGTCATGCTGTCGGCCCGCGCGCTTGACCGGCTCGACCGGACGGTGTCGGACAGTTTCGCGATCGATCTGAAGAAGTGGCGCCAGATCATGCAGGCCTATCTCGATGGCGGGCATGCCTATCACGCGACCATGCCCACCGACGCCCTGCGCGATTTCCGCGACACGATGCTGGAAACGAAGGCCTATGGCTTCGACCGGCTGAAGGACGCGCAATGGGCGCTGGGGAATGCCGTGCGCGCGATGATGGCGGACAAGGGCATGGTGTCGGTCGCGGCGGATGGCTTCGGCGCACCGGGGGTCGTGGTCAGCTATACCGCCGACCCCGAGATCCAGACCGGCCGCGCCTTTGCCGCACGCGGCATGCAGATCGCCGCAGGTGTGCCGCTGCAGTGTGATGAGCCCGCCGATTTCCGCAGCTTCCGCATCGGGCTTTTCGGTCTCGACAAGCTTTATGATGTCGAGGGGACCGTGGCGCGGTTGCGCAAGGTCGTCGATCAGGTGCTCTGAGGGCCTTCTTCTCGTCCCAAATACGCAAATCCTGCTGGTGCCACGGGTGCTCCGGCAGGATCAGCGCACGCCAAGTCCCATCTGCATCAGCGTCCGCCGCACCGGCGCCAGCGAATAAAGCGCGTTCAGCCCCGCCGCGCGGGCATCGCGCAGGGGCTGCGCCGACACCATCGAGGCGCGGTTGAGAAGATCGATCCCCTGCACGCGCAGCCGGATGTCGCCAATCCGCGCCTTGTGATAGGCATCAAGCATCGCCCGGTCGCCAAGGCCTTCCGGCCGCGCGACTGCGAGGTCCAGAAGCGCGCGCAGATCGGCCAGCGACATGTTGAGCCCCTGCGCCCCGATGGGCGGCACGACATGGGCCGCTTCCGCCATCAGCGCCAGACGTTCGCCCGACAGCCGTTCGGCTTCCTGCGAGATGATGGGCCAGATCGTCCGGCGCGAAGCGAGCCGCAAGCGCCCGAGAATGCCGCAGGAACGTGCGTTGAGCGCGGCCTCAAAAGCATCGGTCTCCATCCCCAGAAGGGCGGTGGCTTTCGGCCCTTCCTCCATCCAGACCACGGCAGACGAGGGGCTGCCCCGGTAATCGGGCAGCGGCACCAGCGTGAAGGGGCCGCCGGTGCGGTGGATTTCGGTCGAGACATTGTCATGGGGTTCGGGATGGGTCACTGCGAAGGCCAGCGCCTTCTGGCCGTAGCGCAGCGTCTTGACCGGGATGCCCGCCGCCGCGCGCATGGGCGAGGCGCGGCCGTCGCAGGCCAGCACCAGCCGCGTGCGGATCGTGCTGCCATCGGTCAGCCGCACGCGGGCTTCGGCCTCGCGGGTGAAAAGGCCGACCGTTCCAGTACCCGGGCGGAAATCGACATTCGCCATGTCGGAGAGCCGCGCCACCAGTTCGCGGCGCAGTAGCCAGTTGGGGAGGTTCCAGCCGAAGGGCTGGTCGCTGATGTCGGCGGCGTTGAACTCCTTCACCACGCGCGGTTCCGGCGTCTCGCCGCCTGCGTCCACGATCCGCATGATCTGCAGGGGCGTGGCATGGGGCGCATAGCGGTCCCAGAGGCCCGCGCGGTCGAGCAGCGCGCGCGCGGGCTGCAGGATCGCCGTGGTGCGCAGGTCCGCGCCTTCCGTGTCGCGTTCGGTCACGGGCGGGGCCGGATCCACGCAGATCACGCGGAAGCCCTCCGTGCCGAAGGCCGCCGCCGCCGTCAGCCCGGCGACGCCGCCGCCCGAAATCAGGATGTCGCAGTCGAAGTCCATGGTCCGCCCCTTCCGGCTTGTCACACGCAAAGCTAGGTCGGGTGGCCCCCCGTGACCAAGCGACATCCTGTCCCTTCTGTATTTGCGCTCTGCTAGACTGGCCCCGTCACCGGCCCCGGCCAGGGC
>CAZNMV010000240.1:0-5520 GCA_964573835.1 uncultured Aestuariivita sp.
CGACGCGGGGCTCGAGGCCTTCCACATCGTCGCTGGCGGCGAGACCGCGGGCATTCCCTTCGCTGCCCTTGTCGCCGAACGCATGGCCCTGCCCATGACCTATGTGCGCAAGAAGCCCAAGGGCTATGGCCGCAACGCGCGCATCGAAGGCGTGATGGGCGAAGGTGACCGGGTGCTGTTGATCGAGGACCTGACGACCGACGGGGGATCGAAACTGTCCTTCGTCGATGCCATCCGCGAGACGGGCGCCACCTGCGGGCATACGGCTGTCATCTTCTCCTACGGCATCTTCCCCGAGACGGAAAAGACGCTCGGCGATCACGGCGTGCGGCTTTCGGCGCTCTGCACCTGGTGGGATGTGCTGGCGGCCGCGCGGGAATCAGGCAGCTTCTCGGATGCCACTCTGGCCGAGGTCGAGGCCTTTCTGACCGCCCCGCGCGCCTGGCAAGAGGCACGCCGCGGCGCCTGAGGCGGCGTCAGGGTGCCGCAGGCAACGGCAACCTTACCGCGCCCGTCAGGATGTGGTAGTCTTTGGCCTTCCGATCACATGATCTGGCGCGTGGCACCGATGCACAACCTATCCACAGAAACATACAATTTGCCTGCCCGCCCCGGCTCTTGCTACCAGCTTGATCCCAGAAAGAACGGGGTTCGGGTGTGAACGAGATCGCCAAACTTGACCGGCGCGACCGCGCGCCGGAAGAAGATGTCCTGCCGCATGCCATCGAGGCCGAACAGCAATTGCTGGGCGCGCTTCTGACCAATAACGAGGTCTATGACCGCATCGCGCCCATCGTCGGGCCCGAGCATTTCTATGACCCCGTGCATGCCCGCATCTACGAGATCGCCGCGGGGCGCATCGCGAAGAACGCGCTTGCCTCGCCGGTGACGCTCAAGGCCTTCATGGAGGATGACGAGGGCCTCAAGGACCTCGGCGGCGCGGCCTATCTCGCCCGTCTCGCGGGGGCCGCGATCAGCACCTTCGCCGCACGCGACTATGCGCAGATGATCTATGACTGCGCGATCCGCCGCGAACTGATCGGGCTGGGGCGCGACATCTCGGCCCGCGCCGCGCGCGCCGACCACACGTCGGAACCGCGCGACCAGATCGTCGACGCCGAACAGAAGCTCTACAAGCTCTCCGAACAGGGCCGCACCGAAAGCGGGTTCCAGAGCTTTCTGAAAGCCGTCACCGATGCCGTGAACGTCGCCAATGCCGCCTATCAGCGCGAAGGCGGGCTGGCGGGTGTCTCGACCGGCCTTGTCGATCTCGACAAGAAGCTGGGGGGCCTGCACAAGTCCGACCTTCTGATCCTCGCGGGCCGCCCCTCCATGGGCAAAACCTCGCTTGCCACCAACATCGCCTTCAACATCGCCAAGACCTATCGCCGGGGCCGCCTGACCGACGGCAACGAAGGCGCGGTCGATGGCGGCGTCGTGGGCTTCTTCAGCCTCGAGATGAGCGCCGAGCAGCTGGCCGCGCGTATCCTGTCGGAAGCGGCCGAGGTCCCTTCGGAACAGATCCGCCGCGGCGACATGACCGAAGGCGAATTCCGCCGCTTCGTCGACGCCGCGAAGGCGCTGGAGGCCTGCCCGCTCTTCATCGACGACACGCCCGCACTGCCCATCA
This sequence comes from uncultured Aestuariivita sp., assembly GCA_964573835.1. Taxonomy (GTDB): domain Bacteria; phylum Pseudomonadota; class Alphaproteobacteria; order Rhodobacterales; family Rhodobacteraceae; genus JAGYKE01. The sequence continues at coordinate 1,631 of CAZNMV010000240.1, forward strand.
GCCAGCTGGCCGCCCGGGCGCGCCGGCTCAAGCGCACGCATGGGCTTGACTGCCTGATCGTCGACTATCTCCAGCTTGTGCGCCCCGCCACGGCCAAGGACAGCCGCGTCAACGAGGTGTCCGAGATCACGCAAGGGCTCAAGGCCATCGCCAAGGAACTCGACGTGCCGGTGATCGCGCTCTCGCAGCTGTCGCGTCAGGTAGAGTCCCGCGAAGACAAGCGCCCGCAGCTGAGCGACCTGCGCGAATCGGGGTCGATCGAACAGGATGCCGACGTCGTCATGTTCGTCTTCCGCGAGGAGTATTACGTCGAACGGGAAAAGCCCTCCGACGACCAGCTCGACAAGATGGCCGACTGGCAGGCGCGGATGGAGAAGCTCCACGGCAAGGCCGAGGTCATCATCGGCAAGCAGCGCCATGGCCCCATCGGTTCGGTGGAGCTCAGCTTCGAAGGCCGCTTCACCCGCTTCGGCAACCTCGTGAAACCCTGGCAGCAGAACGAAGACGCGGCCTACTGACGGCCGCGCGCGGTCAGTTCAGATAGGGATTCGGATCGACGCTGTCGAAGCCGTCGCGCACCTCGAAATGCAGGTAGGCATTGTCGCCCGAACGCAGTTTCGCGATCTGTTGTCCGCGCTTCACGCGGTCGCCCTTGGCAACCGAGATCCCGTCGACATTGGCATAGACGGTCAGCAGGTTGTCCGGATGGCGCACCACCACGATGGGCACCTGATTGGCATCTTGCGTGATGGCGGCGACGGTGCCGTCGGCAGCCGCCTTCACCGGCGTCCCCGGGGCGGCGGCGATATCGATGCCTTCGTTCGATCCCTTGCGGTAGTCGCGGATGATCTTTCCCTGCACCGGCATCGCCATGACCCCGGCCGAGGCCCGCGACGGCGAGCCCACCGTCACCGGCGGCGTCACGAGCGGCGTGGCGGCTGGGGCGACGCGTTCCTGCGGCAAGGGCTGCGAGGCGCTGGGCGGCGTCGGCGTCGCGCTGCCTTCGCCCGGGGGCGACACCACGGCGGCGGTCTGCACCGGCGCGGGCGTGTTGGCCACGGGGATCAGCAGGTGCTGGCCTTCGCGGATGGCGAAATCCGGGCCCAGCCCGTTCCATTCCGCCAACGCCCGCACCGGCACCTGATAAAGCCGCGAGATGGTATAGGCGGTCTCGCCACGCGCCACCTTGTGGCGGATCGGCTCGCCCGCGGCGCGCGGCGCGGCCGGCGTTGCCGCCGTAGGCTGGAGCGGGGTCGTCGTCACCCGGGGCGTCGCGGGGCTCGCGTCGATGGCGCTGCCTGCCACCGTCGTGATGTCGATGGCGCCCGGTGTGCCGGGCGCGGGTTCGGACACGCGGCCCGGCAGGGCGATGACCTCGCCCTGGCGCAGCGGCACGTTGCGGTCGATCCCGTTGAACCGCGCGAGCTGCGCGGGGTCGGCCCCGATCCGGGCGGCGACGGTGTCGATCGTGTCGCCGCGCCGGGCCACCGCAACCTGATAGGTGGGGTACGAGATGATGCCTCGGCTGTCCGCCGCCGGGCGGCCCGTGATCGCGCCCTGCACCGCGGGCGCGGTTGTGAAGCCGCCGGTCGCACCGCGCATGTCCATGTCAAGCGGCTGGTCACAGGCGGCCAGCAGGCCAATCGCGAAGGCTCCGGTCAGAAGGCGGGGGGTCAGCGGCATCTCGATATCCTCGCGGCTCCCCTTGTTGGTCGGGGATTGAAAACGTCCCGTCTACCCGTCCTTTCCAAGCCCTTCGAGCAGGGGCACGAACCGGACGGGTCGCAACTCGTCATAGGTCAGACCGTCTTCGTTGCGGCGGACGCGGATCAGCGTCTGCACCGCGTCCGACTGCCCGACCGGCACGACCATGATACCCCCTATTTTCAACTGGGCCAAGAGCGGGCCGGGCGGGTCTTCCGCAGCGGCAGTCACGAGAATGCGATCAAAGGGCGCCTGATCGGGCAGACCGAAGGACCCATCGGCGGCAATCGCGGTGATGTTGGTGAGATCGAGCGCGGTGAAGATTGCGCGCGCCTCGGCCACCAGACGGCGGTGGCGGTCGATCGTATAGACGCGGCGCGCCAGTTTCGACAGGACCGCCGCCTGATATCCCGACCCGGTCCCCACCTCGAGCACCTTGTCACGCGGGCTGATGTCGAGCGCCTGCGTCATCAGGCCCACGACCGAAGGCTGGCTGATCGTCTGCCCGCAGCTGATGGGCAGCGGCATGTCCTCGTAGGCGCGGTCGGCGAAGAGGCCCTTGACGAAAAGCCCCCGGTCGATCTGTTCCATCGCGGTGAGCACGCGCGTGTCCGTCACCCCCCGGGAGCGCAGCGTGTACAGGAACTGCATCTGGGTTTCGGGCGCGGGCGGTGGCGTCATTCGATGACCCTGATCGCTTCCATCGCGTCATGCGCGGTCAGGTCGGCGCGCATCGGCGTGACCGAGATATAGCCGTCGAGGTTCACCTGCGCATCGGTGCCCGGCGCGGTGCGCACCTGCTGGTTGCCACCCCGCACCCAGAGAAACCGCCGCCCCGAAGGCGACAGATGCGGCTCGACCCCGTAATGGGTGCCGCGCCGGAAGCCCTGCGCCGCGACGCGGGTGCCTTTCACCTGCGCCGCCGGAACAGGCGGGAAGTTGATGTTGTAGAACAGCCGGTAATCGCCCGTATCGGCGGGCATTGCGGCCAGAAGGCGGCGGACCACCTCTGCGCCGTGGACCGCCGCTGCCTCGAACGGGTCTTCGGCGGCATTGTTGCCGGGGCCGTAATATTGCGACAGCGCCATCGCGGGCAGGCCCTGAAGTGCGGCCTCCATCGCGCCGCCCAGCGTGCCCGAATACAGCGCATTCTCGGCCGAGTTGTTGCCCCGGTTCACCCCCGACAGCACCAGATCGGGCGGCGCGCCCTTCAGCACGTCATGCAGCCCCGCCATGACGCAATCGGCGGGCGAGCCTTCCGCCGCCCAGCGGCGCGGCCCCATCTCGGCGATCATCATCGGGTGGGTATAGCTGATGCAATGGGCGACGCCCGATTGCTCGAACGCGGGCGCGACGGTCCAGACCTCGCCCCCCGGCCCCGCCAGATCGGCGGCGATGGCCTCGAGCACCTTCAGCCCCGGTGCATTGATCCCGTCGTCGTTCGTCAGAAGTATGCGCATTGCCTGTCCCTTTTCCGACTTGATAGGATAGGGGGCAGATGGGGGCAAGCGCGCTGCCCGGATCAGATGAGGCCCAGAAGACGCTCCGCCTCGTCTCGCGGCGCGGCAAGGCCTTCGCGCGGCTCACCGGGGAAGAAGCGGGCGCGCAAGGCGGTGGGCATGGGTCGCGGGGTCAGGATCGCCACGCGCGGGCCGGTGCGCGCGGTCTCGGCCGCCCAGGACCGGGCCAGCGCCATCTGCGCCGCCTTGGTTGCGCCATAGGCACCGAAGAACTTCGCCCCGGCTGTCGCCTCATCGTTGAAGAAGACCGCCGTGCCGGCGGTGCCCAGAAGCGGCGCGACATAGGGGATCAGCACCGAGGTCGCGGTGGCGTTGACCGCCACCGACTTCGCCCAGTCTTTCGCATCGACATGGTTGGCGGGGCTGAGAGGGGCCGCATGGATCGCGCAATGCGCCCAGAGATCGACGCGCCCCCAGCGGTCATGGATGCCGCGGCACAGCGTCGCCATCGCGGCCGGGTCGGTCACGTCCATCGGCGCCAGCGTCGCCGCCCCCCCCTTCGCCTTGATGCGGTCGTCCAGCTCTTCCAGCGCACCCACGGTGCGCGCGACGGCCACGACATGGTGGCCGGGGGCCAGCGCTTCGGCAAGGGCCGCGCCAAGGCCGCGCGAGGCACCGGTGATAAGGGCGATCTTCTGTGTCATGGCGCCGATGTGCGCCGGGCCT
>CAZNMV010000241.1:0-5516 GCA_964573835.1 uncultured Aestuariivita sp.
AGTCGGCGACGATCTGGAGGATCACGCTGACCGGCACGAAGACGCCTGTGACCAGCGGAAAATCCTGAAGGACGAAGGGGGTGTCGCCCAACGCCTCGGCCACGTTGCGGTAGTAGTCGGTGATCTGGGCGTCGCCCTGCAGGGTGTGGGGCGGGGCGACCATGACACCGGCCGCGCCCGCATCCATCGCCTTGGCCGCCAGCGCCTTCATGGGCGCAAGGCCCGCGGCCGACACGCCCACGATCACCGGCACGCCTGCGCGCGCCACGGTGCGGCGGATCACGGTTTCGGATTCCGCCGCCGACAGCTTGCCCGCCTCGCCCATGATCCCGAGGATGGTCAGGCCGGTCGCCCCCTTTTCGACGTAGAAGTCGATCAGCCGGTCAAGGCTGTCTTCATCCAGCGCGCCGTCGGGCCGGAAGGGCGTGGCGGCGATGGTGAAGACGCCGCGGGCGGTTTCGTCAAGCATGTCTGTCCTCCGTCTGGCGCCGGGCAAGACCCAGCGCGATCTGTGTCAGGGCCTGCGCGACCCCTGCCTGGCAGGGCTCGACCACGGGCAGGCCGGTCTCGGTCTCGATCAGCGGGCGATAGGCGGCCATGCCCGCGCAGCCCATGATCAGCACGTCGGCCCCATCGCGGTCGCGCAAGGTGCGCCCGGTGTCAACCATCGCCGACAGGCAGCGGTCGGGATCGGCCAGATCGGCGACGCCAAGGCCCAGCGCCCGGTCGCCCGCAAGCCGGTCCATCACGCCCATCGCCCCGAAGGCGCGCAGGTGACGCGGGATCGACGCGGGCAGGATGGCGATGACACCGAACCGGTGGCCGAGCGTCAGCGCGGTGGTCACCGCGGCCTCCTGTATGCCGGTCACGGGCAGGTGTGTCCGGTCGCGCAGCGCATGCAGGCCCGGGTCGCCGAAACACGCGATGACGAAGCCCGCCGCGTCGGTCTGAGCTCCGGCCAGCCGCAGCATCGGCGCGATGGTCAGGTCGGCCTGCGCCTGGCTTTCGATGCCGGGCGGTCCTTCTGCCAGCGTCAGGCAGCGAATGGGCGTGCCCCAGCCGCGCAGGGGGTCGATGGCCCGGTCGATGCCTTGCGTGACCGTTTCCGAGGAATTCGGGTTGATGACGTAAAGCGTTGTCATGCGCCGGGCCGCGTCGCGGTCTGGATTTCGATCTGATAGCCTTCGGGATCGTCGAAGACGAAGGCGCGGATGCCCAGCTGGTCGTTGAAGAAGAGGCGCGACAGGTTGGGCAACGCCATCTCTTGCGCATAGGCATACCAGGCGTCCACATCCGCCACCCGCAGGCACAGCTGCACGGGCCGCGTTTCGGCCCATTTGTGCATGCCGCGCGCCTCGTCCACCAGACCGACATGCGCCCCGGGGCACAGGCGGTAGATCTTGCACCACCCCTGATCGATGGCGAGCGTCAGGCCCAGCACGTCTTCATAGAACCGCATCGCGGAGGCGAGGTCGCGGTAATAGAGGAAGGTGATCGCAAGCTGGGCGTCGCCGTCAGGTCTGGGCATGGCCGGTCTTTCTGTCGAAGGGCGGGCGGGCCAGCCAGCGGCCTTGCCCGGGGCGGGCGCGGCACTGGCCATCCGACACGATGACCTCGCCCCGCAGCAGAACGGTGGCGGGGCGGGCGGCGATGCTTTGGCCTTCCCACGGGTTGTAGCCGACATTGTCGTGCAGATCGTCCGCGCCATAGGTGAAAGGCGTCTCGTCCCAGATCACGAGGTCCGCGTCGTATCCTTCCGCGATCCGGCCCTTGCCGGTCAGACCATATATGTCTGCCGGTGCCTGCGCCGTCAGGCGGGCGAAGCCAAGGGGATCGGGCCGGTCGCCCGTCATCATCGCGTCGAACATCAGCGGCATCCGCACCTCGAGCCCGGGCATCCCGTTCGCGATCCTGTCGAACGGCGCATCGGGTCCGGCCGACAGCTTGCCCGTGCCGTCATAGCGGTAAGGCGCGTGGTCCGAGGACACAAGGTCAAGCGTCCCGTCGCGCAGCGCGTCCCAGAGCGCGGCCTGATCGTCGGGCAGGCGCTGCGGGGGCGAACACATCCATTTCGCCCCATGCGGCCGGTCGAGCACGGTTTCGTCCATGAAAAGGTAATGCGGACATGTCTCGGCCCATACGGGCGCGCCCCGGGCGCGGGCCGCGCGCACGGCCGCCGCCCCTTCCCGCGTCGAGATGTGGAAGACCATCACCGGCTGGTCCATGTGTTCGGCGAAGCGGCAGATGCGCTCGACCGCTTCGATCTCGGCCATGCGGGGGCGGGATGCGGCGTGATCCCGGGGGCTTGTCCGGCCGACAGCGAGAAGGGCGGCGCGGGCCCGTGCGATGATCGCGTCGTTTTCGGCATGGACACAGACAAGCCCGCCCGCATCGCGGGCAATGGCCATCACCGACAGGATCTGCGCGTCGCTCAGCCCGATGTTGTAGGTGGTGAAGACCTTGATGCTGCGGTGCCCTTCGGAGAGGAGCCCGGCGAGGTCGGTGTCGAACCCCGGTGCCGCGGTATCGGCGGCGATGATGTGGAAGGCATGGTCGATCATCGCGCCACGCGCCGCGCGGGCGGCGTAATCGGCCATTGCCGCACGCAGGGGCTGTCCCTTGGCCTGCGCCGCGAAGGAGATCACGGTCGTCGTGCCGCCCATGGCCGCCGACCGGTGCGCGGTTTGATACGTGTCGGCGTTCATCAGGCCCATGCCGGACATCTGTTCGATATGGGCATGCGGATCGACGCCCCCCGGCGTGATCCAGCGGCCCTGCGCGTCGATCTCGGACCGACCGCTGCCCACCTTTCCGATGGCAGCGATGCGGCCGTCCGACAGGCCGAGATCCCCTTCCACCACGCCCGCGGGGCAAACGATGCGCCCGCCGCGCAGGACAAGATCATGAGGGTCTGGCATCGGCGGGGTCCTTTGCATGCGCCGCGCCATCAAAGCACCGCCACGCAGTCGTGAAAAGCCCCGCCTTGCGCCCACCATTGACCACCCGGCCCGGTTGCGCCGAAGATGCCCGCCAGCCAGCCGAAGGGGCCCCCGATGACCTATTCCGTTCTCGACACGCAGAAAACCGCGTTCCGTCTGCTGATCGCGGGTGCGGTGGCGGTGGTGGTCATCGTGGGGGCTGCGGCGCTGGTGCTCCTTGTCAGCCTGCCGGATGCGAACCTCTTCAACGAAAAGGTCGCGCGCCTCTTCGTCGAGACCGACCTGACCTCCGAGGCCGAGATCCGTCTGCTGGAAATCCTCGCCCAGTCAGGCACCGCCTTCGAAGGCGTGCTGGCAAGTTACCGGGTGATCATCGCGGTGCTGCTGGTCTTCGGGGCGGCGCTGCTGGCGGCGACGCTGGTCTTCCTGATCCTAGTGCTGACGCTCAACCGGCGCATCCGGGACATCACGCGGCAGGGGCTCGAGATCGTATCGCTGACCATCGCGCGCGACCGCAACACGGTGCTGCTCAACGATTTCGAATTCACGCTGACACCGGCGGCCATCGAAACGCTGTCTGTCCTGGCCGAGGCGCGGCTGGACGACGACATCCTGACCGGGGCCGAGATCGAGGCGATGATTTCGGGCCGCATCGCTGCCGATTGTGACGAAGCGGCGGGTGCCACCCGCATCAAGCGGCTGCGCGATGCGCTGGGCAGCCAGATCGTGGGCGAACTTCTCGTGCGCAACGTGGCGCGCAAGGGCTATGTCTTGTCAGTCGACAAGAAGGTGCTGCGCATCAGCTAGTAGCGCAGGAAGAACGCCCCTGCATTGCCCTGACGGGATGCCAGCCCCTCCTGACCGAAGATCGACACGACGCTGAGAAGCTGCCAGCCATCGGCGGCCAGCCGCGGCGCGATCTGCGCGGCGGCCGCCCCGGTGCTGCCGCAGGCGGATTGGGGCAGGGCGATGACGCCGTAATGCAGCTGCATGGGCTGGCCGCGCTTGGCCTTGTAGTCGGCATAGCACTGCGCCTCGGCCGCGCCTGCAACGGTCAGGGCGGCGATCAGAGGAATCACGAAGCGGAGGGTACGGGTCAGGATCATGGCCGCACCTTCCTATGCCGGTGGTCGGTTATGCAATAACAGATGGGTGCCGGCCTAGCTGTAGCAGCCCGCCACCCGCCCGCGCAGCTGCACCAGCTCCAGAACCGTGTCGATCGTGGGCGTCGGCGTGCCGGTGACACGGCCCAGTTCCTGCACCGAACCCACCAGCGCATCGATCTCCATGGGGCGGCCCATGTCGAGATCTTGCAGCATCGACGTCCGGTGCGCGCCCACCGCCGCGCCACCGTCGATGCGGCGGTCGACGTCGATGGGGAACTTCACGCCCAGCTTCTCGGCGATCTCCTGCGCCTCGAGCATCATGGACCGCGCCACCGCGCGCGTGCCGGGATCGGTGCAAAGCACATCCAGCGTCGCATGCGTCAGCGCGCTGATCGGGTTGAACGACAGGTTGCCCCAAAGCTTCACCCAGATCTCGTCGCGCAGGCGCGGGCGCACCGGGGCCTTGAGCCCGGCCTTCGACAGCGCCTCGGACAGGCGCTGCGCGCGCTCGGATTTCGACCCGTCAGGTTCGCCCAGCGAAAAGCGGTTGCCCTCGATATGCTTGACGACGCCGGGCGCGATCACCTCGGCGGCAGGATAGACCACACAGCCCAGAACGCGATCTGGGCCAAAGCCGTTCCATTGCGCGTCGCCCGGATCGACCGATGCCAGCCGCGTGCCTTCCAGCGGGCCGCCAACCTTGTGGAAATACCACCAAGGGACGCCGTTCACGCCGGAGACGATTGTCGTGTCAGGCCCGATCAGGGGCTGCATCCGCGCCACGACCGGCGGCACCGAATGCGCCTTGAGCGTGACGATCACATAATCCTGATGCCCCAAAGCTGCCGGATCGTCCGAGGCATTGACCGGATAGGTTTTCGTCTCGCCTTCCTCGATCAGTGTCAGGCCATTGGCTTGCATGGCCGCCAGATGCGGACCGCGCGCAACCAGGCTGACATCTGCGCCCGCCTCGGCCAGTTTTGCGCCCATGTAGCCGCCGATGGCGCCGGCACCAAAAATACAGATCTTCATCGTTTTACACCAACCCCAGTTTCTCGGCCAAGCCAATGCGTTGCAGCTTGCCGGTCGCACCTTTTGGGATATCGTTCAGGATCATTATTTTGCGTGGCACCTTGAAGGCAGCCAGCTGTGCGCTTGCGAAATCACGGATCTCGCGGTCGGTGGCGGTATGGCCTTCTTTCAGCACGACGGCGGCGCCGACATCTTCGCCCAGCTTGTCATGCGGTATGGCAAAGGTCACGACCTGGGCCACCGCGGGATGCGCCGACAGCACGCCATCCACCTCCAGCGGCGATATCTTTTCGCCGCCGCGGTTGATGATCTCCTTCAAGCGACCAGTCAGGGTCAGATAGCCTTCGGCGTCGAACTCGCCCTGATCGCCGGTGCGGAACCAGCGCCGGTTTTCAGCCTCAAAGAAGTTCTTTTCATTGGCCTCGGGGTTGCCCTCGTA
>CAZNMV010000242.1:0-5395 GCA_964573835.1 uncultured Aestuariivita sp.
AGGTCCCCGATCAGTGACGACGCGATGCGTTCGTCGAACAGAACCGCATAGGTTCCGGTCTTTGGCCGGCGCGGGTGCAGACGTTCCACCGCGCGGGCGCCCGCGCGGTGGCCGATTTCGCCCGCGTCGCGCAGGTCGGACTGGAAGGTGCGGCTGTCGCCGTCGTAGTCGCGCTCCATCCCCGTGCCGGTGCCCGCGATGGCGACGCAGGACACCGACCGGTCGGTGCGCCGGTATCCGCCCGAAAAGCCGTTCGTCGCGGCCAGCCAGATGTCGCTCGCGCCATAGCTGGCGCTGGCCGACTGCACCTGCGAGACACCCGCAACCGCCAGCGCCGCCGCTTCGGCCGCGCGCGCATCGTCAAGCAGCGCCTCGGGCGCGGGCTCCGCTGCGGGATCGGCAAGGTCGAGCCCGTCGGCATCGCGGCGGTCGGACAGATCGCCCGGATCGGCCAGACCGGCATAAGGGTCTTCGGGGGCCTCGCGCGCCATGGCGACGGCGCGTTCGGCAAGAATGGCAAGCGTGGCGGGCCGGGTGTCCGATGTCGACACACAGGCCTGCCGCCCGCCGAACAGGACGCGCAGGCCCAGATCGATCGCCTCGGACCGCTCGGCCTGTTCCAGCTGGCCCAGCCGCACGTCGATGGCGACCGATGCACTGCGCACCGCCATCGCATCGGCACTGTCCGCCCCGGCGGCACGCGCGGCCTGCAGAAGCGCCGCGCACAGATCGTCCAAACGCTCGGTCATGGGTGAAGGTCCTGTCGCTTCGGTCTGATCTGGACCTAGCCGCGCCCCGCCCCTGCCGCAAGGCCCCGGCAGGCGCAAAAAGGGCCGCCCGGCGGGCGGCCCCCGTGGCGCGGCAGGCGCGCGGTTACTGAATGCGCTGGCCGTTGGCGAGGATATGGCCCTGATCGTTGATCTCGATCTTCGAATTCAGCGTGTCGGGCTCTGCCCCCGGAACCGCGAACAGGCCCATCATCATGCGCGCGCCCATCGCCTCAGCCTCGGGCAGAAGGCCCATGGCGACCAGCTTGTCCAGAAGCCCGTTGCCACCCACCAGCCGCAGGTTCAACACGCCTTCGGGGCGCGGGATGCCATCAAAGCTGACCAGATCGCTGTTGTCGAAGATGAAGCTTCCGTTGCCGGACAGCTCTGCCCCCACCGCGCGCAGGGTCAGCGCGTTGATCGACAGCGCGTTCAGTTCCGCGGGCGGCACGTCGGCGGTCTCCATCTGGGCCGCCACAGCCGGATCGAAGATGTCAGCCAAGAGCTTCGCCCTGCCTGTGAGATCGATGTCGAGCGTCGCGGCATCGCGGGGCAGCTGCGCCGCCGGGTCGAAGATCGACCAGATCAGGTCCGACATGGTGAAATCGGCCAGTTTCAGCGCGACCCGGAAATCCTGCGGTTCATCCGATGCCAGCGTCGGGAAGGCCAGGCGGAAGCCCATTTCCGCCGCCGTCAGCGCGATGGGCAGCGGAATCTCGGACCCCATCATGCTCATCGCGACGCCGCGCTGGGTCAGGTCGTAACTCAGGCCGTCCCGCGTCAGCCCGACGCTGAGCGACCCGCCCTGCGACGCCGATTCATAGGCGAAGGTATCGCCGCTATCGGCGAAGTTCACCTTCGACGACCCCGGGCCGAAGGTCAGCGTCCCGGTGCCGCCGAAACCCGCCTTGATCATCTCGGACATGTTGTCGGTGTTCATCTCTCCCGGAATGTCCGACACCCCGTCGAGCCCCAGCCCTGCGGCCGCGCCCGTCATGGTGAACGATCCGCTGCCTTCGGGATCGCGGAAGAAGATGTCATAGGCCAGTTCGCCCGTCTCGAACTTCTGGACATAGCGGCGCAGATCGCCCACCTGCATCCGCGTCGTCCCCATGACGTTGCCCAGCGAGAGCGTCGCCCGCACATCGTCGGACATCACCGCGACACCGTCCGACGACAGCGACTCGAGCGTCAGCCCCACCGAAGCGGCGGTATAGGTATAGGTCATGTCGGCGGGATCGCCCGAGACCGTCATCGTCGGCGCCGATTGCTGGTAGTTCACCAGCACCTCGAAGGGCACGCCATCGACACCGTCGGTGCCGGTCACGCGCAGGGGCATCTGGGTCGGCATGCCCACGCTGACCGTGCCATCGCCGTTTTCCGTGAAAGTCAGCGCGCCCATGGTCAGGGTCATCGCGCCATCGTCCTCCGGCAGGTCGATCGACAGCATGACATCGCTCACCGTCAGCGTACTGCCCGCCATCGCCTCGGTTCCGGTCACGGTATAGCCGGTGCCCATGAGATAGGCGCGCCAGTCCGACCAGACATCCTGCGCGGTCAGATCGGCCTGCGCCGCCTGCACCGACAGCATGACAAGCGCGGATGCGGACAGGCCGCGGGTCAGGGAAAGAAACATGGCAAAACGCCCTTTCGTGGGGAAATGATCTGGCGGCATGGTCCTGACTCGCACCGCCCGGGTCAAGGGGAATGCGGCCAGCCCTCTGGCGTTTCCGCCGCGCCGCCCTTACCCATGACACGGACGGGCAGGACAGGAAAGGACACCGCCATGACGCTGACGGGGCAGACCGTGATGATCACCGGGGCAAGCCGCGGCATCGGTGCCGCCGCCGCCCACGCCTTCGCCGAAGCCGGTGCGCGCGTTGCACTTGTCGCGCGCAGCGGCGACGCGCTGAGCGATCTGGCCCGCGACCTGGGCGACGCGGCCCTTGCCCTGCCCTGCGACGTGGCATCCTGGCCCGACATGCAGGCCGCCGCAGCCGCCACGCGCGACCGTCTGGGCGGGCCCGACATCCTCATCAACAACGCGGGCGTGATCGCACCCATCGCGCATATCACGCGCGCCGATCCCGAAGCCTGGTCACAGGCCATCGACATCAACCTCAAGGGCGTCTTCTTCGGCATCCGCGCTGTCCTGCCGGGCATGCGCAAGGCGGGCGGCGGCACCATCATCACCATCAGCTCGGGCGCCGCATCCCACCCGATCGAGGCCTGGAGCCATTACTGCGCCTCGAAGGCCGGGGCGGCGATGCTGACCCGCTGTCTCGATCTGGAAGAACGCGGCCACGGCATCCGCGCCATGGGCCTGTCGCCCGGCACGGTGGCGACGCAAATGCAGCGCGACATCAAGGCATCCGGCATCAACCCGGTGAGCCAGCTGAACTGGTCCGACCACATCCCGCCCGACTGGCCCGCGCGCACGCTCGTCTGGATGTGCGGCCCGGGGGGCGATGCGCATCTGGGGCAGGAAATCTCGCTCCGCGATCCGGCGATCCGCAAGGCGGTGGGGCTGGCATGATCGAGCTGGAAACCAAAGGCGATCTCTGGATCGTGACGCTGGCGCGGCCCGACAAGGCCAATTCCCTGACGCCCGAGATGCTGGGCGAACTGGTCCGCATCGCGCGCGCGGCGCAGGATGCCCGCGCGCTCATCCTCACCGGGCAGGGGCGCGTCTTCAGCGCGGGTGCCGATCTGGACGCGGCGCGCGCGGGTCTCGCCACCTCGCCCTTGTGGGAGGAGCTTTCCGGCGCCATCGCCGCCCTGCCGGGGCTGACCATCGCCGCACTGAACGGCACGCTGGCGGGGGGTGCTACGGGCATGGCACTGGCCTGCGATCTGCGCATCGCGGTGCCGGGAGCGAAGTTCTTCTACCCGGTGATGAAGCTGGGCTTCCTGCCGCAGCCGTCCGATCCCGCGCGGCTGACAGCCCTTGTGGGCCCCGCCCGCGCGCGGCTCATGCTCATGGCCGGGCAAAGATGGACGGCGGACGAGGCGCTCATCTTCGGACTGATCGACCGCATCACCGATGCGGACGACCTTCTGCCCACCGCCCGCGCGCTGGCCGCCGACGCGCTGGCCGCCGACCCGGCCGTCGCGACCGGCATCAAGCGGATGTGCCCGGGGGCGTGATCGTCGCGCGCGACACCCCCTTCACGCCTTCAGGAAAGACGCCGCCATTTCCGCCTTCTCGTGCAGCGTGTCAGGGAAAAGCTGCGCATATCGTTGCGTCATGTTGACCGATGAATGGCCGAGCAGTTTCTGCACCTCGTAAATAGTCGCGCCATTGTTGATCAGGACACTCGCATAGGTATGGCGAAGGTCGTGAAGGCGGACATTCGACAATCCGGCATCCCCCAATACGCGATACCATGATGCGTAAAAGCTATCATAAAGGTCATTCGTTTTAGGATTTGTTAAAACAAAACTGTCTGATCCAGTTTTAAGCCCCAGATGATTGGCCTTGAGAAAGACTTCCCGGAATGTGTTCATCGCCGCGGCGTTCAGGTAGATGCGCCGCGACCGCCCGCCTTTCGCCACCGGCACACGCCAGATGCGCGAGGTGTTGTCGATATCGCGCCAACGCGCCTTACGCAATTCGCCGATGCGGCATCCAGTAAGAAGCAGCACCTTCGTCACTTCATACATGAAGGGGTGCGTATCGCGCCGCGCCGCGACCAGCAGGCGGTCGATCTCGTCTTTCCTCAGGAAACGCTGGGTGTAGTCGCCGGTCTTCATCTTGTCGATGCGCAGGGCAAAGTAGCTGCGGCTGTCGATCAGCGACCATTTCTCGGCCAGACGGATCAGGCGGTTCACGAAGGCGATGTGCTTGTTGATGGTGGACGGTTTCAGACCCGTCTTGATATGCGCCGTCAACCAGTCATCGAGACGGTTCGACGTAAGATCGGACAGCGGGACCTGTCCAAGGCTGGCCGAGAAATGCTTGCGGAAGGTGTATTCTTCCTGGAACAGCGTTTTCTTCCGCACCTCGGCATAGGGGACGTACCAGTCCCGGAAGAACTGTTCGAACGTGATTCGATCGGATGCCTTCTGGCTGCGCGCAGTCTGTCTGTCCTGCGGGATCATGCCTGAACTCCTTTAGCGATTCTGTGTCTTCCTCTCCACTCTTTAAGATTGTTTTTAACCAAAACCTCGAGGTTGAACATTTTTTCATTTTTCGCGTCGTTCGACGCTGCCAGAAACTGACAAACCCTCTGGCGAGTGCCGGAGGCACGAGCCAGAGGGTTTGTCAATTTTTTCAGAAAACTTGTTACCGTCTCCGGGGCGAAACTTTTTTCGCCCCGGAGTACTGGTTGATCCGATCAGAACCGGAAGTAGGCGCCTGCCTGGAAGGTGCTGCGGTCGTTCGATGCTTCTTCGAAGCCGGCAGTCAGCGTCACGCCGCCACCCAGATCGTGGGCGAGGTTGAAGCCATAGCCGGTTCCGTCGAACGCGTTGCCCGGGCTGTCTTCGCTCGAGACGTAGACGATCAGGTTCGTCGCCGCGCCGATGTCGAAGCCACCCGACAGAGTGAACTTCTCCGAGTCGCGGCCCGCAGCAAGATAGTCATGGCCCTTGGCGTAGTTCAGGGTCACATCAGCAAAGCCGAGATC
>CAZNMV010000243.1:0-5386 GCA_964573835.1 uncultured Aestuariivita sp.
AGAGAAGCGTCGCGCCAAGCCGCCGCTTTGGCGGGTCGAGCCGCAGCGCGGGGATGCCGCAGGTGACCCAGCGCCGCGCCACGCCGCGCGGGCCGGGGAAAAGCAACTGGCCCTTGCGGTCGAGCGAGCGGCGCAGGTCCTGCGGGTCTTCGACGCGGGCGAGCCAGGGTTTCTCGATGCGCCGCAGACCTTCGGAGAGAAGGCGGGCGCGCAGGCTCATGCCAGTTTCGCTTCGATCACCTGCCAGATGCGTTCCGCGACGTTCACGCCGTCGAAGCGTTCGAGTTCCTGAATGCCGGTGGGCGAGGTCACGTTGATCTCGGTCAGCCAGTCGCCGATGACGTCGATGCCGACGAAGACCTGGCCCTTGTCGCGCAGGACGGGGCCGATGCGGGCGCAGATCTCGCGGTCGCGGTCGGTCAGGCCGATCTTTTCGGGGCGGCCGCCCACATGCATGTTGGACCGCGTCTCGCCGGCTGCCGGGACGCGGTTGATCGCGCCCACGGGGTCGCCGTCGACGAGGATCACGCGCTTGTCGCCCTTCGACACGGCGGGCAGGAACTTCTGCACGATGAGCGGTTCGCGCGAGAAGCCGGTGAAAAGCTCATGCAGCGAGGCAAGGTTGCGGTCGCCTTCGTCGAGCCGGAACACCCCCGCGCCGCCATTGCCGTAAAGCGGCTTGAGTATGATGTCGCCGTGTTTCGCCTTGAACGCGCGGATCGTGGCCAGATCGCGCGCGATGGCGGTGGGGGGCGTCAGGTCGGGGAAGTTCAGGACCAGCAGCTTTTCCGGCGAATTGCGCACCCAGAAAGGGTCGTTCACCACCAGCGTGATCCCCTTCAGCCGGTCGAGGAGATGGGTCGAGGTGATGTAATGCATGTCGAAGGGCGGGTCCTGGCGCAGCCAGACCACGTCGAAATCGGCCAGGTCCACCTCGCGCAGGGGGCCGAGGATGGCGGGGGTCCCTTCGACGCGCTGGACTTTCATGTCATGGCCGCGCGCGGTGATGCGGCCTTCCTGATAGGCCAGCATGTCGGGGCTGTAGTAGAACAGGTCGTGCCCGCGCGCCTGCGCCTCTTCGGCGAGGCGGAAGCTGCTGTCGGCGTGGATGTTCACGGACCCGATCGGGTCCATCTGGAAGGCGATCTTCATGGGCCGGCTCCTGTCGGACTGGCCCCGTTCATGGCGCAGCGCGCGCCCGCATGCAATGCCGCTCAGGCGTCGAGGAAGGCGTTTTCCACGATCTCGCAGGCACCGCGGCCATCGACCAGCGCCAGATCGAACCGGCAGGGCGTGAGGCTGCCGCGCGGCTGGGTGCCGAGGAATTCCTCCCCGGCGGCGAGGATGCGGCGCATCTGACGCTGCCCGAGCGACCAGGCGGCGCGGGCGAAATCGCGCGAGGCCTTCACCTCGATGAAGGACACCTCACCGTCGCGGATGGTGACGAGGTCGATCTCCCCGCCCTCGCCGCGCCAGCGTCGGGCCAGCACGCGGTGCCCCTGACCTTCATAACGGCGCGCGACGATGTCTTCGGCGGCGCGGCCCGCGTGGAAATTGCGCTGTCCGCGCAGGCAGCGGTGGGGGTCGGTCATCCGGTCACTCCTCTTTCGTGAGGCGCAGGGCGCGCTGGTAGACATCGCGCCGGGTCAGACCATGGGCGCGCGCCACGAGATCGGCGGCATCGCGCAGGGACATGTCGGCAAGCGCCTGCTTCAGGTCCGTGTCTACGTCCGATTCGTTGATAACTGCTGAATCCGCGCGTCCGATCAGCACCACGATCTCGCCCTTGACCGGGGTCTCGGCCAGCCGCGCGGCCAGATCGCCCAGCGGCGCGCGCAGCACCTCTTCGAACTTCTTGGTGATCTCGCGGGCAAGCGCCGCTTCGCGCCCCGGGCCCAGCACGGCGGCCGCATCGGCCAGCATCGCCGCGACGCGGGCGGGCGATTCGAAGAAGATCAGCGTGCCGGGCACCGCCGCAAGTTCCCCCAGCCGCGCCCGCCGCGCCGCCGACGCCGATGGCAGGAAGCCCGAGAAGAAGAAGGCATCCGACGGCAGGCCCGACAGCACCAGCGCCGCCAGCGGCGCCGAGGCACCGGGCACCACCGTCACCATGCCCCCCGCCGCCGTCACCGCGCGCCCCAGCCGGAAGCCCGGATCGGCGACAAGCGGCATACCCGCCTCGGAGGCATAGGCGACCGATTGCCCATCGCGCACCGCCGCCACCAGCCTTTCGCGCACCGCGTCGCCCGAATGATCGTGATAGGCCATGATCCGGCGTCCGTGCAGGGAAACGCCGTGAATCTCCATGAGCTTGCGCAGGCTGCGCGTGTCTTCGGCCACCAGAACATCCGCTGCCGCCAGCACGTCGAGCGCCCGCAATGTGATGTCACGCGCCGACCCGATCGGCGTCGCGACGAACCACAGGCCCGCCGCCAGCTTCGGTGTGTCGGGATTCAAAGCTGGACCCGCCTTCCGTCCTGTCTATTATCGCCCCCGGTAAGAGAGTGCGGTGCGCTGCGCCGCCCTGAAGGGAGTGTACCTGTCCATGTTTGCCCGTTTGAGCCCCGTCCGCAAGATCGGCCTGCGCCTTGTCGCGCTGGCGGGTCTTTTGGCCATCGCCGCCTGTGCGCCGGTGGCGCCGAATACCGGACCGCGGATCGACACCGCCCGGCCGGTGCCGGTGGCGTTGCTGGTGCCGTCGGGATCGGGGCAGTCGGGCGATGACATCCTTGCGCGCAGTCTCGAGGACGCGGCGCGGCTGGCAATGGCGGAACTCCAGGGCGTGCAGATCGACCTGCGCGTCTATTCGACCGCGGGCAATGCCGCGCAGGCTTCGGCCGCGGCGGTCAAGGCGGTGGACGAAGGCGCGCGCATCATCCTCGGGCCGGTCTACGGCGAGGCGGCCAATGCCGCGGGCGTCGCGGTGCGGCCGCGCAATGTGAACGTGCTGGCCTTCTCGAACAACACGCAGATCGCGGGCGGCAACGTCTTCGTTCTGGGCGCCACCTTCCAGAACACCGCCGACCGCATGGCGTCCTATGCCGCGGCGCAGGGACGGCGCAACATCGTGATCGTGCATGCCAATGACGTGGGCGGGCAGCTGGCGCGGTCGGCGATCCAGTTCGCGGCGGCACGCAACGGGCTGACCGTGGGCGGCAGCGTGGGCTATGACCTGTCGCAGCAGGCGGTGATCAACGCGGTGCCGCAGATCGTGGCGACCGCGCGTGCGGCGGGGGCGGATGCGGTCGTTCTTGACGCGACCACGGCGGGGGCGCTGTCGCTCTTCACCCAGCTTCTGCCCGAGGCGGGGCTGCGGTCGGATACGGTGCAGTATATCGGCCTGACCCGCTGGGACATCCCGCCCCAGACACTGGAATTGCCCGGCGTGCAGGGCGGCTGGTTCGCGCTGCCCGATCCGGACCTGTCGAACCGCTTCACCAGCCGCTATCAGGCGGCCTATGGCACGACGCCGCATCCGATCGCGGGGCTGGCCTTCGACGGGATCGCGGCCATCGGCGCGCTGGTCGCCGCCGGGCAGGCCGATGCGCTCACCGGCGGGGCCCTGACGCAGGCGGCGGGCTTTCAGGGTGTCAACGGCATCTTCCGGCTGCGCAGCGACGGAACCAACGAACGCGGCCTTGCGGTGGCCACGATCCAGAACAGACAGGTGGTTGTGATTGACCCTGCCCCGAGAAGCTTTGCCGGCGCCGGGCTCTGACCCGGCCCCGGCCCTTCTGGCACGTCCGCCCGAAGCCCCCCTGAGCTGCGCAGCCGAGGCGATTTTCGACGCGGGCCGCGTGCGCGCGGCGATCGATGCGGCCGCGGAGACGGCAGGCGGCGATGCGGCCGCACTGCGCAAGGCGGTCGTGGCCATCCTGCGGGACGTCCAGGCCGACGGCCGCGAGGCGATCGCCCGCGCCTTTGACGCCCAGCCCTTCGCCGCGCGACCGCTGACGCGGGCCTATACGTTCCTCACCGACGGGCTGGTCACCGCGGTGCTGCATGTGGCGGTGACGCATCTGCACCGCGTCGCGATCCCCACGGAAGCCGAACGCATCGCGGTGATCGCCGTGGGCGGCTATGGCCGGGGCGAGATGGCGCCCTTTTCGGATGTCGATCTGCTATTCCTGACGCCCTACAAGATCACGCCCTGGGCCGAGAGCGTGATCGAATCGATGCTCTACATGCTGTGGGACCTCAAGCTGAAGGTCGGCCATTCCAGCCGCACCATCAAGGATTGCATCCGGCTGGGGCAGGAGGATTTCACCATCCGCACCGCGCTCTTGGAGCACCGGCTGCTTGCGGGCGATGCCGGGCTGGCGCGCGACCTCAAGGCGCGGCTGCGCAGCGAATTGTTCCGCGACACGGGACGCGCCTTCATCGAGGCCAAGCTTGACGAGCGCGAAAAGCGCCACATCCGGCATGGTCAGCGCTATGTGGTCGAGCCCAATGTGAAGGAAGGCAAGGGCGGTCTGCGCGACCTGCAATCGCTGTTCTGGATCGCCAAGTACATCCAAGGCGTAGAGGACCCGGCCGATCTGGTGAAGGTGGGGGTGTTCCAGAGGCAGGAATTCGCGCTTTTCGTGAAGGCCGAGGATTTTCTCTGGGCGGTGCGGTCGCATCTGCACCTGATCGCGGGGCGGCCCAGCGAACAGCTGACCTTCGATGTGCAGGTGCTGGTGGCCGAGCGCATGGGCTACAAGGACCGGGCGGGGCGGCGCGCGGTCGAGGTCTTCATGCAGGACTATTTCCGGCATGCGACCGTGGTGGGCGATCTGACACGCATCTTCCTGACGAAGCTGGAAGCGATCCATGTGAAGTCCGAGCCGCTGCTCGAACGCATCTTCCGCCGCAAGCCCAAGGCGCGCGACGGCTATGTCGTGGTGCACAACCGGCTCAACGTCGTGGACCCGGAGGCGTTTCTGGCCGACAAGCTGAACCTGCTGCGGCTGTTCGAAGAGGCGCTGCGCACCGGGCTTCTCATCCACCCCGATGCGATGCGGCTGGTGCGCGCGAACCTCGACCTGATCGACGACGGGATGCGCAACGACCGCGAGGCGCAGCGCATCTTCATGGACCTGCTTCTGAAGCATGGCAATCCGGAACGCGCGCTGCGGCGGATGAACGAACTGGGCGTGCTGTCGGCCTTCATCCCGGAATTCGAACCCATCGTCGCGATGATGCAGTTCAACATGTATCACAGCTATACGGTGGACGAGCACATCATCCAGTGCATCGCCCAGCTTGCGAAGATCGAGAAAGGCGAGCTGGTGGAAAGCCTGCCGGTGGCGTCGGGCATCCTGAAAGAGGGCGTGAACCGCAAGGTGCTGTCCACCGCGCTTCTGCTCCACGACATCGGCAAGGGCCGGCCCGAGGATCACAGCCA
>CAZNMV010000244.1:0-5382 GCA_964573835.1 uncultured Aestuariivita sp.
CCAGAGGAACGTGACCTGCGTTTCCGCCAGCGTCGGGGCGGCCGCGAAGACATCCACGAAATTGACGGAATCGACCAGGAAGAACAGCGCGAAGATCCCCAGCGCGAAACCGAAATCGCCCACCCGGTTGACCACGAAGGCCTTGATGGCGGCGGCATTGGCCGACGGCTTGCGGTAGTAGAAGCCGATCAGAAGGTAGGACGCGACGCCCACCCCTTCCCAGCCGAAGAACATCTGAACAAGGTTGTCGGCGGTCACCAGCATCAGCATGGCGAAGGTGAAGAATGACAGATAGGCGAAGAACCGGGGCTTGTAGACCTCGCCCTCGCGCCAGTTGTCGTCATGGGCCATGTAGCCGAAGGAATAGAGGTGCACGAGCGCCGAGACCGTGGTGATCACGATCAGCATGATCGCGGTCAGCCGGTCCATCCGGATCGCCCAGTCGGTCGAGAGCGTGCCGCTCTCGATCCAGCGCAGAACCTGCACGGTGTAATGCCCGCCGGCATGCGCAGTGGGATCGAAGGTCAGGAAGACGACCCAGGACAGGATCGCGGACAGGAACAAAAGGCCCGTCGCGACCCACATCGCGGCCGTCTCGCCGATGATCTTCCAGCCGAAGCCGCAGAGCAAAGCGCCGACCAGCGGCGCGAAGAGGATGATCGACTCCATTGCCTCAGCCCTTCATCACGTTGACGTCTTCCACCGCGATCGTGCCGCGGTTGCGGAAGAAGCAGACCAGGATCGCAAGCCCGATCGCGGCCTCGGCGGCGGCGACGGTCAGCACGAAAAGCGTGAAGACCTGTCCCACCAGATCGCCCAGAAAGGCCGAGAAGGCGACAAGGTTGATGTTCACCGCCAGAAGCATCAGTTCGATGCTCATCAGCAGGATGATGATGTTCTTGCGGTTGAGAAACAGCCCGAAGATACCGATGACGAACAGCGTCGCCGCCACCGTCAGGTAATGCTCCAATCCGATCATCCGTCCCTCCGGGGTTTGCCCCGACTTGTCACCAGACGGTTAACCCGCCCCGGCAACCCATTGATTTCCCGTGCGTCCCACAGCGTCTCACCGTGGGACACGATTCTCACAGCCCCTGCCCGGGCTTCACGTCGCGCAGTTCCATCGCCTTGGCGGGGTCGCGGTACATCTGCGCCAGCACGTCCTGCCGCTTGATGTCCACCCGGTGGCGCAGGGTCAGCACGATCGCCCCGATCATCGCCACCAGAAGGATCAGCCCCGCCAGCTGGAAGAGCAGGAAATACTGGTCATAAAGCACCAGCCCCAGCGCTTCTGTGTTGTGGCGGTCGACCGGCGTGATCTGGGTACGCAGGCTTTCGGCCGCCGCGCTCGATTCCCAGGCACCGAAGGCCATCACGAACTGCATCAGGATCACCACCCCGATCAACAGCGCGAGCGGCATGTATTTCGCCATCTCGGCCTTCAGCGCGGCGAAATCGACGTCAAGCATCATGACGACGAACAGAAACAACACCGCGACCGCGCCCACATAGACGATGATCAGCAGCATCGCGACGAATTCCGCGCCCAACAGCACGAACAACCCCGCCGCCGACAGGAAAGCGAGGATGAGCCAGAGCACCGAATGCACCGGGTTGCGGCTGATCACGGTGAACAGCCCGCCCGCGATCACGCATATGGCGAAGAGATAGAATGCAAAGACGCTCATGCCTCGTCCTCCGTCTTTCCCGCGGCCATCGCGTCCTTCGCCAGCTCGAGCGCGCGCGTCATCGCCGGAATGCCGGCAAAGACCGACATCTGACCGATGGTCTCGACGATCTCCTGTTTCTTGGCGCCCGCTTCCACCGCGTGGCGCACCGTCTGGCGCACCGCCGCGTCGGCCTGCGCGCCCTGCATCGTCAGCCCCGCCAACGTCAGCAAAAGCCGCGTCTTCGCATCGAGCCCGTCCTTGTTGACCGCATTGCCGAACCAGAACTCCATGACCTCTTTCGGCATGGTGGGCCAGAGCGACTCGAAGGCGCGGGTGTCAAAGCTTTCAAGCGCGGGGTTGAAGGCTTTCGCCATCTCGTGGGCCTGCGCCATCATCGCCTCGAACGGATTGCGGGGGATGTCGGTCATCGGTAGGGCGCGTCCAGTTCGAGGTTGCGGGCGATCTGTGCCTCCCAGCGTTCGCCATTGGCGAGAAGCTTCTCCTTGTCATAGAAGAGCTCTTCGCGCGTCTCGGTGGCGAATTCGAAGTTGGGGCCTTCCACGATGGCATCGACCGGACAGGCTTCCTGGCAGAAGCCGCAATAGATGCACTTGGTCATGTCGATGTCATAGCGCGTGGTCCGGCGCGAGCCGTCGTCGCGCGGTTCGGCGTCGATGGTGATGGCCTGCGCCGGGCAGATCGCCTCGCAGAGCTTGCAGGCGATGCAGCGTTCCTCGCCATTGGGGTATCGGCGCAGCGCGTGTTCGCCGCGGAAACGGGGGCTGAGAGGCCCCTTTTCGTGCGGGTAGTTCAACGTCGCCTTCGGCGCGAAGAAATACTTCAGCCCCAGCTTCATGCCCTTGGCGAAATCCGCCAGCAGGAAGTATTTCGCGGCGCGGGTGTAATCGATCTGCGTCATGCTCAGGCTCCCGTGCTCCAGCGGGCGAAGATGCCCCAGAACCAACCGAACTTCGCCGCGAAGGCCACGAAGACCACCCAGCCCAGCGAGAAGGGCAGGAACACCTTCCAGCCGATCCGCATCAACTGATCATAGCGGTAGCGAGGCGTGATCGCCTTGACCATGGCGAAGAGGAAGAAGAAAAACGCCATCTTCGCGATCATCCAGTGCGGCCCGTCGGGCAGGAACGGGATGGGCGACAGCCAGCCGCCGAAGAACAAAAGGCTCATCAGCGCGCACATCAGGAAGATGGCGATGTATTCGCCCGCCATGAACAGCAGGAACGGCGTCGAGGAATATTCGACCTGGTAACCCGCAACGAGTTCCGATTCCGCTTCCGGAAGGTCGAAGGGCGGGCGGTTGGTTTCCGCCAGCGCCGAGATGAAGAACAGGAAGACCATCGGCAGGTGCGGCAGCCAGTACCAGCCGAAGAAACCATAGCCGGTGTCCTGCGCGTTCACGATCGCGCCGAAGTTCATGCTGCCCGTGGACAGGATCACGCCGATGATGATCAGGCCGATCGACACCTCGTAGGAGATCATCTGCGCCGCGGACCGGAGCGAGCCGAGGAAGGGATACTTCGAGTTCGACGCCCAGCCACCCATGATGACCCCGTAGACCTCGAGCGAGGAGATCGCGAAGACATAGAGGATCGCGACATTGATGTCCGACAGAACCCAGCCTTCGTTGAAGGGAATCACCGCCCAGGCGATAAGCGCCAGCACGAAGGACAGCATCGGCGCGAGCATGAAGACCGTCTTGTCCGCGCCTGCCGGAACGACGACTTCCTTGACCACGTATTTCAGCGCATCCGCCACCGTCTGCAGAAGCCCGTAGGCCCCCACCACGTTCGGCCCCCGGCGCATCTGGACGGCGGCCCAGATCTTGCGGTCGCCATAGACGAGGAACAGAAGGCTCAGCATCACAAATCCAACGACGGCAAGCACTTGCGCCAGGATCAGGACGCCCACACCGGCAGGAGTGGTGAAGAAATCAGCCATGTGTCATCACACCATTGGAATTCCGTTTTCCGCGCAATCGGCGGCCACGACTTCGGCGTCGATGGTGCGCAGACCGCGCGGCAGGGAGGGCGAGATGGTGTAAACAGCATCCGCCGCCCAAAGGCCACCCGTCTCGTATACATTTGTGCGCAAATGCCGCGCAAAGCCGAAGCCCCGGATCAGCGCATATTGCGCCGCCGCGCATTCGGCATAGGCCTCGACATCCGAAGGGCTGCGCGCGCCCGCCATCCGCACCTTGAACTGCACAAGTTCGCCTTCCAGAAGGCGCGTTTCGATTCCCCGGTAGTCAGGGGAAAAGACCGGCCCCGCACCGGCCTGTTCATCACAGCCGGCCAGCGCGACCAGCGCGGGTATGGCAAGCCCGGCGCGCGACATCATTCGGCGGCGATCTTCGCCTCGCCGCGCGCGCGGGCATCGGCCGACAGCTGCGCCATCAGCGTGCTGGCCCGTGCGATCGGGTTGGTCAGGTAGAAGTCGCGCAGCGCGTTGCGGAAGCTGGCCTCGCCCAGGGGCCCGGGCGCCACCGGCTGCCAGTCGTTCTCGGGCACCTGGTCGATGCGGGCCAGATGCGGCACCGCGGCCACAAGCTTCTGGCGCAGCTGTGCCAGGCTGTCCCAGGGCAGCACCGCGCCCAGTTCGCCCGACAGCGCCCGCAGGATCGCCCAGTTCTCTTTCGCCTGCCCGGGGGCGAAGCCCGCGCGCATGGCCAGTTGGGGGCGGCCTTCGGTGTTCACGAACAGGCCGTTCTCTTCGGTATAGGCGGCGGCAGGCAAGATGATGTCCGCGCGGTGCGCGCCGCGGTCGCCATGGCTGCCCTGATAGATGACCATGGGCCCCGCTGCGATTTCGATCTCGTCCGCGCCGAGGTTGAAGATCACATCGGCGTCGCGGATGGCCTCCATCCCGCCTTCTGCCACCGCGCCCACATCCATCGCGCCGACCCGTCCGGCCGCGGTGTGCAACACCATGAAGCCCGACTTGCTGCGGTCTGCGAAGGCCATGGCGTGGCCGAGCACGGCGGCGCCGTCGGCCTCCTGCAGGACGCCCTGACCGACGATGATAATGCTGGGCTTGTCCAGCATGTGATCGATCTTCTTGTCGGCGAGGCCTGCCAGCGTGGTGCGACCGTCGCCCATGTGGATGTAGGGATAGGTGAGATCGACCTTCTCTCCGATCAGCGCGATCTTGGCGCCGCGCGCCCAGGCCTTGCGGAGACGCGCGTTCAGCACCGGGGCCTCGTCGCGCGGGTTGGTGCCGATCAGCATGATGAATTCGGCCGTGTCGATATCCTCGATGGCCGCGGTCCCGGCATAGGCCGACCGGTTGCCCGCCGGCAGCTTCGCGCCATCGGTGCGGCATTCGACGGCACCGCCCTGCCCTTCGATCAGATGTTTCAGGCTGAAGGCAGCCTCGGCCGGGGAAAGATCACCGACCAGACCGGCGAGTTTTTTCGCACCCTTCATCGCCGCCGCAGCAGCGGCCAGCGCCTCGGGCCACGAAGCCGGGCGCAGCTTACCGTTCTCGCGCAGGTACGGTGTATCAAGCCGCTGGCGGCGCAGCCCGTCCCAGACGAAACGCGTCTTGTCGGAAATCCATTCCTCGTTCACGCCGTCATGGTTGCGCGGCAAAAAGCGCATGACTTCGCGGCCCTTGGTATCGACGCGGATATTGGACCCCAGCGCATCCATCACGTCGATGGATTCGGTCTTGGTCAGTTCCCACGGACGCGCGG
>CAZNMV010000245.1:0-5378 GCA_964573835.1 uncultured Aestuariivita sp.
AGCGTGCCCGACACGATCGAGGCGGTGGTGGCGCAGAACATCAGCTGGAAGAAGTAGTCGGTCGAGGTCGCGGCGTAGGAATAGTCGTCCAGACCGTCCGCGCTGACGCCGACGGCTTCCAGCACGGCCACACCGAAGAGCGCCGAGAGATAGCCGCCGGTTTCGTCCGAGCCGATGGCCCAGCTGCCCAGCGGATACATCAGGTTGTAGCCGACGAGGTAATACATGATCGCCGCGATCGAGAAGAGCGAGATATTCTTGGTCAGCTGCATCGTGACGTTCTTCGAGCGCACGAGGCCCGCTTCGAGCATCGAGAAGCCCGCCGCCATCCAGAAGACCAGAAAGCCGCCCATCAGGAACAGCAGCGAGGTCAGGATGAAGGACGTGTCGGACGCGGCGTTGACGCCGGCGACCGGCCCTTCCGCGTCCTGCGCCCAGCCCAGCGTCGGCAGCGCCACCAGGGCTGCGACGGAAAGCAGTGTCTTGTTGAGTTTCATGTTTGCATTTCCCTTTGCGTAAACCCGCAGCCCTTACAGCGCGTCTTCGTTGGTTTCGCCGGTGCGCACGCGCACCGCCTGTTGCACGTCGAGCACGAAAATCTTGCCGTCACCGATCTTGCCGGTCTGCGCCGTCTTCGCGATGGTCTCGACCACCTGATCGGCCATCGAAGCCGCGACGACGATTTCCAGCTTGATCTTCGGCACGAAGTTCACGGCATATTCGGCGCCGCGGTAGATTTCCGTGTGTCCCGACTGCGAGCCGAAGCCCTTGATCTCGGTGACCATCATGCCGCGCACGCCGGCTTCGGTCAGCGCCTCGCGGACCTCCTCCAGCTTGAACGGTTTGATCGTTGCAATAATGAGTTTCACGTGCATCCCCTTCGCTAGGCAGGTGCCCCTGCAATTTGCACCTGCAGAAAGGGCATGCCGGGCCGGGGCAAGGGAACGGAAACGCGGGATTTCCGGGCCGCGATCCTGAAAACTTGCACAAAATTTGCACAAACTTGTCGTAAAGATTAATTCTTGGGCGAAATAAGGACTATTCCGGCGGGAATGCTCCTCTCAACAAATCGCGTCAGGCAAGCTATGGTCGCGACCAAAGCAGGTCCGGGCAGGGCAGGAAAATGGGTGATTCACGGCGCGGAAAGCCGCTGGTCGCGGACCGGCGCTATCCTTCGGGCAAGGCCGCGCAGACGCGTGCGCCCCGCAAGCCGCGTGCGCCGCGCCGCAAGGGCGGCGGCGGAGGCCGGGGCCCGCGCCGGGGCGGCATTCTGGGTGCGATCCTCTATCTGCCGCGGCTGATCTTGCGGCTGATCTGGGCGCTGACCTGGCGGCTGACGGCCATAGTGGCGGTGCTGGTCGGTCTTGCGGTGGGCTATCTCTATAGCACGCTGCCGCCTGCGGATGCGCTTCTTGACGGGCGGGCGCGCGGGTCGGTCACCATCCTTGACCGCGACGGTCAGGTCTTTGCCTGGCGCGGCGACCAGTTCGGCGGCGTGGTCACGGCGCGCACGGTGTCGCCCTATCTGAAGGACGCCATCGTCGCGACCGAGGACCGCCGCTTCTACCGCCATTTCGGCATCAGCCCCCGCGGCGTTGCCAGCGCGGTGCGCATCAACCTCAGCGAAGGGCGCGGGCCCCTGTCGGGGCATGGCGGATCGACCATCACCCAGCAGACCGCCAAGCTTCTGTGCCTGGGCGAACCCTTCGACCCGGCCGCGGGCATGACCGAGGCAGAGTACGAATCCGACTGCCGCCGCACCACGCTCTGGCGCAAGGGGAAAGAGGCGGTCTTCTCGCTGGCGATGGAGGCGAAGTACACCAAGGACGAGATCCTCACGATCTACATGAACCGCGCCTTCCTCGGTGCCGGCGCGCGCGGCTTCGAGGCGGCGAGCCAGCGCTATTTCGGCAAGTCCGCAGCCGAGGTGAACGCGGCCGAGGCGGCGATGCTTGCCGGACTTCTGGTGGCGCCCACGCGGTTCGCACCGACCAACAACCTGGAACGGTCGCAGAACCGCGCGGCGACGATCCTGCGGCTGATGAACGAACAGGGCTATCTGAG
Organism: uncultured Aestuariivita sp.; assembly: GCA_964573835.1. Taxonomy (GTDB): domain Bacteria; phylum Pseudomonadota; class Alphaproteobacteria; order Rhodobacterales; family Rhodobacteraceae; genus JAGYKE01. The sequence goes on from CAZNMV010000245.1 coordinate 2,065, forward strand.
CGATGCCGAACGCGCCGAGGCGACGGCGAACCCCGCACAACTGTCCGAAGCCGCGGCGGCGCGCGCGGGGGGCTATTTCGCCGACTGGGTGATGTCGTCGGGGCCCGATTACTTCACCCGCAACACGACCGAAGACGTGATCATCCGCACCACGCTTGACCCGCGGCTGCAGCGCGCGGCGGAAGAGGCGATGCTGAGCGTGTTCGAAAATCAGGTGCGCGAAGGCTCAAAGGCCGAGGCGGCGATCGTGGTGATGTCGGCCGACGGCGCGGTGCGCGCCATGGTGGGCGGGCGCGACACCAAGGTGGCGGGTGCCTTCAACCGCGCGACGCAGGCGCTGCGCCAGACCGGATCGGCCTTCAAGCCCTTCGTCTATGCCGCAGCACTCGATCTGGGGTATTCGCCGCTCGATACCGTGGTGGACGAACCCTATTGCCTGACCATCGCGGGGTCGGGGGAATGGTGCCCGCGCAACTATACCAACAAGTTCTATGGCCGGGTGACGCTGGTCGATGCGCTGAAGGATTCGCTCAACATCCCGGCGGTGAAGATTTCCGAAAGCGTGGGCCACGACACGGTGCGCATGGTGGCCAGCCAGTTCGGCATCGACAGCGATCTGGCACTGGGCCCGGCACTGGCGCTGGGGGCGTCAGAATCGACGCTGATCGACATGGCGGGGTCCTATGCGGGGATCCTGAACGGCGGCTCGACTGTCGAACCCTACGGGATCACGGAGCTGCGCCTTCTGGGCGAGGCCGATCCGCTGATGATGATCGACAGCGGCATCGGCGAACGGGTGATCCAGGAAGACGCCGCGCGCCAGCTTGTCTGGATGATGGAGAAGGTCATCACCGAAGGATCGGGCCGCCGCGCCGCCCTGCCCGACCGCCAGGCCGCGGGCAAGACCGGCACAACGCAGGCGGCGCGGGATGCCTGGTTCGTGGGCTTCACCGCCGATTACGTCGCCGCGGTCTGGATGGGCTATGACGACAACACGCCGCTGACCGGCGTCACCGGCGGCGGCCTGCCCGCCGAGATCTGGCGCGAAACCATGGTGCGGGTGCATGACGGCCTGCCGCCCCGCGCCCTGCCGATGAGCCCACCCGACGGCGCGCCGCACAGGCGCGATGCCCCGGGCGGGGCCAATACCGTGGAAAGCCTGCTTGACCGGATGCTGCGCGACATTCTGGGCGGAGGCGGCAGCGGCTCCGGCCCGCAGCCCGAGGGCCGCTGATCAGAGCGCGCGCAGATCGGCGATGAGCTGGTCGATATTGCCCTTGCGCCGGTCCAGCAGCGCACCGATTTCCGTGCGTTCGGTCAGCAGCATGTTCACCCCTTCGATGAAGAGGTTGAAGAACAGGTCCCTGCCCGTCCGATCGGACACGAAGAACGTCACCTTGAACGGCGTCTGGCCCTGCAGATAGGCGATGGTGTCGACCTCGTACCAGTTCTTCACTTCGCGCACGCCCGTGACCTCAAGCCGCCCGCCGATGAATTCGCGGAACCGCCGCCCGTATTTGCGCGCGATATAGGTCTGGAACGCTTCGGAGAACGCGCGCTTCTGGACATCGGTGGCGCGGCGGGCATCCGAGCCCATCGCATAGGCGGAAATATAGGACGTGTCGCTGTAGCGCGCGAAGATGCGTTCGAAATCGCGATACATCGCGGTTTCCGCCTTGCCCGAGGCGATGACCGAATTGACATCATTCACGACGCTGTCGATGAGCGACTTGGCGCGCCCTTCGGTGAGTGCCCGCGCCGGAAGGGGTGCGACGGCCCCGGCGGCGGCCATGGTGATCAGCAGGTCACGGCGCTTCATGTCTCAGAACCCTCCGGTGTCGAGGTCGAACGGGTCGATGTCGGTGCCCGGATCGTCCGCACCCAGTTCGAACCTGCGGTTCTGCAGGTAGATCAGGCGCAGCTGGGCATAGCTGTCGGCGCTTTCATACAGGATCGAATCAACCGTATCCGAGAACCGGTTGCGGTCGCTCAGCCGCGATCCGACCGACGCCACCGTGCCGATGGCGTTCTCGGGACTGTCCAGCGCATAGCTGAGCGGGTTGGTGAACAGATCGACCAGCCGCCCGAAGGCGTCGCGCTCGGTTGCGGGGCCAAGGATGGGCAGTTCCAGATAGGCCCCTTCCCGCACGCCCCAGACATGCAGCGTTTCGCCGAAATCGGCGTCGGGTTCCTCGAACTCGAAGGCGGTGGCGACGTCGATCAGGCCGCCGAAGCCGAAGATCGTGTTCACGAAGAAGCGCGAGAAGGAAATGCCCACGGTTTCCGCATCGCCCTGAAGAAGGCCGTTCACCATGATGCTCGGCTGCGAGAAGTTCCGCGCGAAGTTGCCCACGACGGTTTCCGCCTCGTCCGGCAGGAGGGCGGCATATCCCTTGGACGCCGGCCGCACCAGGGCCTTGTCAAGCCCGCGGTTGAACGCGTGCGCGCGGCGGTTGTGATCCTCGTAAGGGTCGAAGACACCGTCGGCGGGCATCGCACCATCCGGCGGTGCCGAACAGGCACCGAGCGTCGCAAGAGCGACCAGGGCAGCGATGGGCAGGGGGCGGAGGGTGGTCATGGGCGGCAGGATTCGGTCTTTGACGTCTGTTGGAAGCACTAGGTAAAGCAAATCCCGCCCGCTCCAACCCCGAAGGCTGTCGCCGGACGCTTCATGTGGCTGCAATGAGACAGATGCATGAGGCGAACCGTGCCACGGATGCGCGGCGGGCGCATCCGGGAAAGGGATGCCTGACACACATGTGTTGCAAAAGCACGCAAAAATTCCCCCCGAACAGGGGGGTCGCGCGCCCGGGTGATTGGGTCTTCCGCAGGAAGACGATCCCCGTTAGCGTCCCGCCCAACTGACAAGAGAGGGGAAATTCCACCATGAGCATCGAGAATCGCCTGGCCGCACTGGGCGTCACCCTGCCCGAGGCGCCCGCGCCCGCGGCCAATTATGTCCCCTTCGTGCAGGTGGGAGACATTGTCTATGTCTCGGGCCAGATCTCGAACGGCCCCGACGGGTTCATCAAGGGCAAGCTTGGCGCTGACATGGATGTGGCGGCGGGCGCCGCCGCCGCGCGGACCTGCGCGATCAGCCTTCTGGCGCAGGTGAAGGCGGCCTGCGGGGGCGATCTCGGGCGTTTCGTGCGGGTGGTGAAGCTGACCGGCTTCGTCAATTCCACCGCCGATTTCACCGACCAGCCCAAGGTGATCAACGGCGCCTCCGATTTCCTGGTCGCCGCGCTCGGCGATGCCGGCCGCCACGCCCGCTCGGCCGTGATGGTAACGGGGTGCCGCCCGGCGGCCCGGGT
>CAZNMV010000246.1:0-5359 GCA_964573835.1 uncultured Aestuariivita sp.
CCCGTCGACCACCACGTCGTAATACCGCGCCACCCCTTTCCATTCACAGAAGGTGCGGCCTTCGGCCTCGTCCAGCGTGGCGATCACGTCTTCGGGCGGGAAGTAGTAGGTGGGCGCATGATGGGTTTCGAGGATACGCAGCCCCCGCAGGCTGCGTGCGACGGCCAAGCCGTGCAGCTCCACCCGCAGGACCTGCGGCACCGGTTCTATCTTCGGGGGACGGGGATAATCCTGCACGTTCTCCGGGGGAAGGGCGGCGTCATCCCTCATGCGGCGCGCCCGCTGCAGGTTTCGCGCAGGTCGGTTTTTTCAGGCATCCTGTCCCCCCTTGCCATGCCCATCCGGATGCCGGTGCAAATGATCTGCGTCGTTCGGATGCAGCGGCGCGGATCGGGCGATGATGAGCATCGGCTCCTCCCCGGTCCCGGACAGGATCAGGGTATCACAGCCTGCCGAGCTTTGCGGCGATTTCCGTGACCAGGGCCTGCACCTCGGCATGGGCGGGCGTCTTTGCCGCCTCGAGCGCAGCGCGCCCCCGGCCCAGGGTTTCGGCATAGACGACCCGGTTTGCCATCTGCGCGGCCGCCACGTCGCAGCCCATCTCGGCCACCTTGTCGGCGATGTCGGCGGCAAGCCGGGTGCCCGGGCGTCCGCGGGTCATCACGATCATGGCGGGCACATCCTCGCGCGCGGCGAGATACATCACCACCTCGACCGCCCAGAGATCGAGATGCGAGGTCGCGACCGGCACCAGAACCAGATCGGCCGAGCGCAGCGCCGGGCGCAGGTCGCTGTCGGCCTTGGGCGGGGTGTCGATGATGACGATGTCGAAACGCTCCGCCAGCTTGCGGCATTCATAGGTGACACCCCAGGCCGAGGCGGTGGAGAAGTCGATGCCGCCGGGATCGCCGCCGTCGGCTTCGATCCGGGTCATGAACCAGCGCCCCGCGCTGCCCTGCGGGTCGGTGTCGACCAGCGCGACCGACTTGCCCGCCTTTGCAAAGCCCACCGCAAGGTTCACCGCCAGCGTCGTCTTGCCTGCGCCGCCCTTCTGCTGGGCGATGGTGATGACATGTCCCATGCTGCCGTCCCTCATATTCTGCGCTGCAGCATAATCGCTGCGGGCGCAAAAGGCCACGGTCGAAATCGCCGCGGCGCCGGTGGCGCTAAGCGGTTGTTAACCATGATGCCCGATGCTCGGGCGCATGCACCGCCTGCTGCCCGCGCTGATCTTCATGCTGATCGCTTCCGCGGTCCGGGCAGGCCCCTGGCCGCGCGAGGCGGGGGCGGCGTTCCTGGCCAGCGGCGGAACCTATCGCTTCGACTTCGCCACCGGGCTGCCCATGTCGGAGGCGACCTTCTACGCCGAATACGGATTGCCATGGCGGATCACGCTGGGCTTCGACGGGATGCAGACCGATGCGGGCGCGGCGCAGGCGCTGGTCTTTGCGCGGGTCCCGCTGGGGCGCGAAGACCGGCGGCTGAAACTGGCGCTGGGCGCGGGCCTTGGCGTCGCGCGCGCGGGCGGCCGGGCCGACTGGGGCGGCATGGCGCGGGTTGGTATCGCGCTTGGGCGCGATCACACTCTGGGCCGGGGCGGCTGGTGGACGATCGCCGCCGCGGTCGAGGCGACTGAGACCAACCCGCTGCCGCTGACCCGTATCGACGCCACCTTCGGCCTTGGCCTGACGCCACGGCTGCAGGGGCTGGTGCAGGTGGAAGCCAGCGCGCGCGACGACCGCGACGCGCAGGTCGCGCTGATCCCCGGCGTGATCTGGCGGCTTGGCCCGGGCACGCGCCTGCATTTGGGGGTCGAGACGCGGGCGTCCCGTATGACCCGGCAAGCGGGCCTGCGCGCCGGGATATGGCGCGAGTTCTGAGGGGGGCTTGCGCCGCGCAGCGCGCGGCCTAGGCTTGCCCAATGACCGACCCGATCCGCCCCACCGATGACGAAGCGCGCGCGCTGGCGCGCGACCTGATCGGTGCGGCGCGCATCGCGGCACTTGGCACGCTCGACGACGACGGCGCGCCGGTCGTCACGCGCATCGCCTTCGGGTGCGATGCGGCCGGCGCGGCGATGACGCTGGTGTCGGACCTGTCCCAGCACAGCCGCGCCATGGCGCGCGACCCGCGCGTGTCGCTTTTGCTGGGCGAGGTGGCGGGCAAGGGCGATCCGCTGACCCATCCGCGCCTGACGCTTCTGGCGCAGGCCGACCCGGTCCCGCGCGGCGGCGCCGAACACGCCGCCTGCGCTGAAGTGTGGCTGGCCACGCATCCCAAGGCGAAGCTCTACATCGGCTTCGCCGATTTCGGTTTTGTGCGGTTCATGGTGTCGGCGGGGCTTCTGAACGGGGGCTTCGGACGCGCCTACCGCCTGTCCCCCGCCGACATGGGGGTTTCGGGCTAGTCGATCCGCACCGACAGGCGCACATCGCCGCGATAGGCCTGCGCCCAGCGCAGTTCGACCTGATCGTTGCCCGGCCCGATCTGGCCGAAGGCGTTCGGGCTGTCATACGCGATCACGTTGTTGGCGTTGCGCAGGTTGCCCGTCACCGTGAGGCTGTCGATCCGCCGTGACCGGCCGCCAAAGGGCAGCCTGTCTCCGGTGCCGATGGTCCAGACCGTTCCGTGCGAGCCCTGCGTGTGATCGACCCAGAGCGGGTTCGACACCTGCGTGGTGATGTTGTGGTAGGAATTGCCGGTGAAATCGACATCCTTGAAGCGCGAGAAGTCGAGGTTGGCGAAACTCGTGTCCACCCGGTCGACGCGGTCGATCGCGCCATTGGTGGCGCGGAAGCGGTTGCCGCTGATGCTCACCCCGTTCAGGAAATGCCCCGCGCCATGCGGGCGCACGACGATGAAGCTGAACCATGGCGCCACATTGGAACACAGGAAGATGTTGTTGGTGATGGTCACCGCCGCGAAGGAAAAGCCCCCCGTGAAGGCGGGCGACTGTTCCCATTCGTTGGTCCATTCGATGAAGGTGTTGTCGATGTAGTTCCCGTCGATGATCGTGCTGTTGTAGTTCGAGGTCAGCACGATCCCGCCTGTCCGCACGCCCTGCGGCAGTTCATCGCCCTGAAAGAAGTGATTGCCGAGGATCAGGCTGTTCGATCCGCCCAGCACCGCGAAATGCCGGAACCGGGTGGCGCGGTTGTCGCGCAGCTTCACGTCGTTTGCGGCGGCGTTGAGCGCGATGCTGACCCGCTGCGTGACGGTGGCGTCGTCTTCGTTTGACAGGAACTGGCAGCGGTCGATCAGCATGCCCTGACAGCCTTCGCCGATCGAGGTGAGCCCGCGATCCCGCGGGCGCGAGATGAAGCAGTCCTTCAGATGAAAGATCAGCCCGGCAGGGGCGAGCATGATGCCGCTGGCCTCGCCGCGGCACTGGAACTCGATATTCTCGAGAGAGAATTTCGACAGCGACGAGAAGCCCGAGAAGTCGAGCAGGTAGCGGAAGCGCCGGAAGGTGAAGCTCTGCGTGCCCGCCGCATCGAACAGCGGCGCGTTGAGCGTGATCGTCTGCTGGCCCACGTTCTTTGAGCGCACATAGACCTCGCGCCCGACGCCCGCACCCTGCACCAGCGCGCCGACGGGGACGTTCGCCACGTTCACGACGTTGCTCAGCGTGCGCGGGTTCGACGGGTTGTAGGACGCCTGCGAGGTGACGACCTGCGTCGCCCAGGGCGCGCTGCCTTCGGCCTCGAACTGGCCGTTCCGGATGACGCGGCGGGTGGAAAAGCCGGTGCGGTTCGGCACCGCCGCCTGCATGTCGACCGGCCCGGTCAGGCTGACGCTGCGCCCGCCCATGTCGAGCGATTCGTGATCGGCATTGTTCAGAAGCGCCTGGAACGCCTTGCGGAAGGCGGTTTCCTCGTCGCCGAAGGCGGCGATATAGCTGGGCAGGTCGAAGGACTTGTTGAGGATCAGGATGCGGTCGGTGGGCATCGTCACCCTGCCTTCGAACAGGACCGGATTGTCGATGGTCACGTTCGAGGCCAGCCGGTAGGTGCCCGCGGGCACGAAGACGCGGCGGCCCTGGGCGGCGCTGTCGGCGGCCTCGAAGGCGGCGCTGTCATCGGTGGTGCCGTTGCCCACTGCCCCATAGTCGCGCACATCGACTTGAGACAACATATCGCGCAGGAAGACGGCGGTCACGTCCTCGACCTCGATGTCGTCGATGCGCACCACGCCGCCATTCGGCCCCGTGAGGTCAAGCCCGACATGGGCATAGAGCGCGGCAGGCCCCCAGGCCATGTCGACGCCCGGCCGCGACCCGGTACCTAGGATCGTGGTCACCTCGACCACCTCGCCATAGGTGGTGAGCGTGCGTGCAGGGCCGGTGGTGACGACGCCCGGCACCGCCTGTCCGCCCGCGCCCCCGGCCCAGGCGGCGATGCGCACGGTGGGCAGGTTGCCCGACACCGCCTTGACCCGCGCGCGCACCTGCAGATAGCAGCCCGGCAGGATCGGCGTCTGGCCCATGTGGCGCAGTTTCTGCGTGCCTTGCGTCTTGAGAAGTTCGAGGCAGCCGCCGAAATCCTGATCCGCCGCCACAAGGCCCGCATTGGGATCGCCCGCATAGGTGTCCGACCCGGGCACCCCGTCGCCGCGCGCCCAGACATTGAGCCCGTTGCCGAAGGCAGGCGGCATGAAGGTGATGCCGTCGGTGATCGCCTTGTTCATCGATATCCCTTTCCCGAAAATCGCCGCAGGGGCGGTTCGGGACAGGGCTAGGGCATGGGCGTTAAGGCCGCTCTGCCCGACCGTGACGGAAGGAGCGCAACGCGCGCATCAGGCCGTGGCGGGCGGTGCCTCGAGGATGCGCACGCCGTTGATCTTCCAGCCGTCTTCGGTTTCGATCATCTGGTATTCGAGGACGTGCAACCGCCCCTCGCCGTCGCGGATCTGCACGCGCTGGAACAGCAGACCGTTGGTCTCGACAAGATCGAGGAAGGTCACCTCGGCCGGGCGCCAGACCATCGGATATCCGCCCTGCACCATTCGCCCGAAATTGTCGGGCGTCTGGAACAGGCGTTGGATATTGGGGCTGGCATAGGTGAAGGCGGTGTCGAAATCATCGGCCTTGAAGGCGTCGAGCTGCGCGCCGATCGTCGCTTCGATCTGGTCGCCTTGGGCATGTGCCCCGCCGGACAGGCCGAAGATCAGGACGAGGGTCAGAAGGATCGCGCGCATGGCAGGCTCCTTTCGCGGGTTGCCTGCGCAGGATACCTAGCGGCGGTCTGACGCCAGGCAAGCCACCCCTGTCTTCCTCTCGCCCCAAATATCCCGGGGGTGAGCCCCGCAGGGGCGAGGGGGCAGAGCCCCCTGCCTCAGACCAGGTCGCCTGCGAGCGCGC
>CAZNMV010000247.1:0-5347 GCA_964573835.1 uncultured Aestuariivita sp.
CGGTCGCCGCGACCGCCGCGGCGGCGGCAACTCGCGCCGCGCGTCACGCGGCGCGTCAGCCGATCGAGAAGGTTCGCGGGCCGCGCATCGGGCCGGGGCGAGGTGGCGACAGCACTGTCGCTGGGCGCGGTTGGCGGCACCGTGAGCGCGGGCGGGGCGGGCGCCACGGGCACCGGGCGCGGCTCGGCCGGTCGCGCACGTGGGCGCGGAATGGGTTGCGTCGGCAGAATCGTCACCCCCGCCGGCAGCGCCTCGGGCCGCGGAATGGGGCGGAGCGAGCGGTCAGGCGCATCGGCCAGCACAGGCGCCACGCCCAGAAAGACAGAGAGCGACAGCAGAAGGCGCCTCATGTCCCTCCCTTGCCGCGCCCAAAATTCGGGGCGGCGGTGTCCTGGCCCGCTTGAATGATGCCGCGCCTGATGGCGCGGGTGCGGGTGAAATAGTCAAACAACAACTGGCCGTCCCCGGTGCGGATCGCGCGCTGGAGCGCGAACAGCTCTTCCGTGAACCGGCCGAGGATTTCGAGCGTCGCGTCCTTGTTGGTCAGGAACACGTCGCGCCACATGGTGGGATCGCTTGCCGCGATGCGGGTGAAGTCTCGGAAACCCGCGGCGGAATACTTGATGACCTCGCTGTCGGTCACGCGACGCAGATCGTCGGCGACACCCACCATCGTATAGGCGATCAGGTGCGGTGCATGGCTGGTGACGGCCAGGACCAGATCGTGGTGATCGGCGTCCATCACATCGACATTCGACCCCATTCCGCGCCAGAGCCGCGCCAGGCGGTCCACCGCGGCCGCATCGCTGCCCGCAACCGGGACCAGGAGGCACCAGCGGTTGTCGAACAACTCGGCAAAGCCCGACTGCGGCCCCGAATGTTCCGTCCCCGCCAGCGGGTGGGCAGGGACGAAATGCACGCCTTCGGGCACATGCGGCGCAACGGCGTCGATCACATGGCGCTTGACCGAGCCCACGTCGGACAGCGTCGCGCCCGGCTTCAGAACGGGCGCGAGTTCGGCCGCGATATCACCCATCGCCCCCACAGGCACGCACAGCACCACGAGATCGGCGCCCTCAACCGCTTCGGCGGCGGTGTCGCAGATGCGGTCGCACAGCCCGATGTCGCGGGCGGTGGCGCGGGTCTCGGGCGATCTTGCATAGCCCGTCACCTCGCCCGCCAGCCCTCCGCGCTTGATCGCCCAGAACATGGACGAGGCGATCAGCCCCAGCCCGATCAGGGCGACCCGGTCGTAGATCACGCTCATCCCTGCCCCCGGAACCGGCCCAGCACCGACAACACGCGGGTCACGTCGTCAGGCCGGCCCACGGTGATGCGGAGCGCTTCGGGAAAGCCGTATCCGTTGACGCGCCGCACGAGGATGCCTTCGGACTTCAGATGCGCATCAGTTGCGGCGGCCTCGGCCGCGTCGGCGAAGCGGGCCAGCACGAAATTCGCAAGACTGTCGTCGCAGGCGATACCCAGCTGGCGCAGGCCCCCGGTCAGCCGCGTGCGTTCGGACGCGTTCACCGTGCGGCAGGTCTCGGCGAAGGCGCGGTCACGCATCGCGGCTTCGGCCCCGGCCAGGGCCACGTTCGACAGGTTGAACGGCCCGCGCACGCGGTTGAGCACGTCGATGATGTCGCGCGGCGCATAGGCCCAGCCGACACGCAGCCCGCCCAGCCCGTACAGCTTGGAGAAGGTGCGCGTCATCACCACCCGGTCCTGCGCATCGACCAGCGCCGCGCCGCCGTCGAAACCGTCGACATATTCCGCATAGGCCCCATCCAGCACCAGAAGGCAGCGATCCGGCAGGCCCGCCGCCAGCCGCGCGACGGCCTCGGCCCCGATCATGGTGCCGGTCGGATTGGCCGGGTTGGCGACAAAGACCAGCCGCGTGCGCGGGGTGACGGCGGCAAGCAGCGCGTCGACATCGACGCGGCGCTCGGTCTCGGGCGCGGTGACGGGCGTCGCCCCCGCGGCCCGCGCGACGATCGGGTAATAGGAAAACCCGTGCGCGGGATAGAGCACCTCGTCCCCCGGTCCGGCATAGGCCTGGGCGATCAGCGTCAGCAATTCGTCCGAGCCCACACCCAGGATCAGCCGGTCGGGATCGAGGCCATGCACCCCGCCGATAACACGGCGCAGCGCGACATGGTCGGTCGAGGGATAGCGATGCATATGCCCGGCTGCAGCGGCGACGGCGGCCACCGCCTCGGGGCTCGCACCGAAGGGGTTTTCGTTCGACGACAGCTTCAGCACATCGGCGACGCCGTCGATATGCGACTCGCCCCCTTCATAGAGGGCGATGTCCATGATCCCGGGCTGGGGCGTGATCGCGGGCATGATCAATCTCCTTCTTGCGGGCGTCTTATCCTCTGGCCCGGCCCATGACCAGCATCTTGCACAGGCTGCGACCGCAAGACGTCTGTGGACAGATCCCGGCCCGGATATCCACAGCCGAGACATTCCGTTCCGGCAATCTGTCCACATGTGGAAAGAAATTCTTTGCCAGAAGAATCACGTCTGTTATCATCACATTAATAAAAAAACTTGAGGCAGATACACAGGCATGGGAACGGGCTTTACCGGCACGTTCATCATTTCCTGGTCACAGACGGAACTGGACGGCCTTTTGGCTGCGCCCCTCGATGCCCTTGTGGCGGGGGCGGCCTGGGCATGGACGGGCGATGCTCTGCGGGTCGACGGGCCCGGCAGCGTTTTGCGGCTGGACAGGAATGAGAACGACAGCAACCTGCGGCGCCACGCGGCGCAGATGGTGCGGCGCCTCGTCGGCGCGGCACTGGCGCATCAGACCGATCTCGATCGGGTCGCGGTCAGAGAACCGATCATGGATTGCAGCTTTGTCGTCACCGACGGCAGGGCCAGTTACACGGTGACCCTCATCGACACCGGACCGGCGACACCACCGCTTCTGATGTTCATCGACGATCTTCCGCCCCGCGGGCGCGATCTCTGGGTGGTTCATACCTCGCTCCAGGGTCGGCGCAGCGCGGCGCGCGATCCCGCGCGCGGCGGGGTCATCTGCTTCACGCCGGGCACGCGGATCAGCACGCCGGGCGGCGTCACCGCCATCCAGGACCTGCGCGAAGGCGACCGGGTGATGACCCGCGACAACGGCCCGCAGGAAGTGCTGTGGATCGGATCGCGGCGGATCACCGGGGCGCGGATGTTCGTGATGCCGGAGCTGCGGCCAATCCGCTTCCGCCCCGGCGCTCTGGGGATCGACCGGCCCGACCAGGAATTGCTGGTCTCGCCCGAACACCGGATGCTGGTGAAGGGCGCAGCGGCGCAGGCGCTGTTCAACACGCCCGAGGTGCTGGTGCCCGCGCGCGATCTCGTGAACGACCGCACCGTCTTCGCCGACCTCGCCGTGCGCGAGGTGACCTATGTGCATCTGCTTCTGCCGGGGCACGCGGTGATCTGGGCCAACGGGGTCGAGGCCGAAAGCTTCCACCCCGCCAGCGCATCGCTGAGCACATTGGAAGACAGCGACCGCGACCGCCTTGTGGCGCTGGTACCTGGGGTGCATCTCGACCCGCATGCCTATGGCGGCTTCGCCCGGCGCAACCTGACCGCCTCCGAAGCGGCGATCCTGATGCACGAGGCGGCGTGATCGGCGGTTGACTCTGCCGGACGGGCGCATATAAGCGCGGCTTCATTGGTGTTGGTGGCCCCCGCAAGGGGCAGCCTGTCGGGGCTTGCGCCCAGAGGACAACGCCCTTCGTATCGCACTGAAGGAGATCAGCCGTGACCAAACGCACGTCTGCCAAGTACAAGATCGACCGCCGCATGGGCGAGAACATCTGGGGTCGCCCGAAATCCCCGGTCAACCGCCGCGAATATGGCCCCGGCCAGCATGGCCAGCGCCGCAAGACCAAGCTGAGCGATTTCGGCATCCAGCTGCGCGCCAAGCAGAAGCTCAAGGGCTATTACGGCGACCTGACCGAAAAACAGTTCCGCCGCATCTATGCCGAGGCCGAGCGTGTGAAGGGCGACACCGGTGAAAACCTGGTCGGTCTGCTGGAACGCCGCCTCGACGCGGTGGTCTACCGCGCCAAGTTCGTGCCGACCATCTTCGCGGCGCGTCAGTTCGTGAACCACAAGCATGTGCGCGTGAATGGCAACATCGTGAACATCGCTTCATACCGCGTGAAGGAAGGCGACGTGATCGAGGTGCGCGACCGCTCCAAGCAGATGGCCTCGATCCTCGAAGCGATCCAGCTGCCCGAACGCGACGTGCCGGATTACCTCGAGGTCGACCACTCCAAGCTGACCGCGACTTTCGTGCGCACGCCTTCGTTGTCGGACGTGCCCTATCCGGTCATCATGGAACCGAACCTCGTCGTGGAATTCTACGCCAAGAACTGATCCGCAGGGTCAGCCCGAGATCTGCAAAGGCCCCGCAATCCGCGGGGCCTTTTGCTTTGTGGCAGGGCAAGACAGGGGGCTCTGCCCCCTCGCGCCTCGCGGCGCTCACCCCCAGGATATTTGGAAACCCGAAGAAGCAAGGGTCCGGTCTTCTTCGGGTTCACAAATATCCCGGGGGAGTCGCCCGGAACGGGCGACGGGGGCAGAGCCCCCTTGATCCCCTGTCAGCCCGCGCTTGCGGGGACGACCCGCACCCGCGCACCGAAGCCCGATTGCCCGACCGAGAAGGCGAAGGCGTCCAGCGCCGCCTCGGGCAGCACCGCCGCGCCGTCGGTGAGCGCGTTGAAGCCGGGCCAGCCGTCACGCATCCAGACCGCGCCGGGGCCCATGCGCAGGGTCACGCGGGCGCGGGCGGCGAAGGTCCCGCGGTGGTTCGACACTTCGACCGGGCTACCATCCCCGATGCCCCGCGCGGCAGCGTCGGCGGGGGCGATCCAGAGCTCGGGCGCGTCCTCGCGCCGGGCAAGCGCCGGCAGCGCGCGGGCGTGGTCGTAGAAGGAATGGAAATGCGCGAAGGTCCGGCCCTGCGCCAGAACCAGCGTGCCGTCTTCCACCGGGGCCGGATCGGGGGCATGGGGCAGCGGCGGCAGGCCCATGGCGCGGGCGCGGTCCGACCAGAACTCGATCCGGCCGGATGGCGTGTCGAAGGCCCGCGTGGGATAGGCCGTGTGGCTGATGGCGAGTGCCGCGCGGCCGCCATCCGCGCGCAGGTCCGCAACCGTCGCGCGACCCGTCGCAGGATGGTCGAGGACGGCATCGATCGCGGCCTCCTGATCTGGCCATGGATAGACGTCCGGCAGGCCCAGCCGGTCGGCCAGACCCCGGTAGAGGCTGTAGAGCGGCCGCGCCGCGCCTGCGGGCGGCAGGACCCGGTCACAGAGATGGACATGGGTGT
>CAZNMV010000248.1:0-5341 GCA_964573835.1 uncultured Aestuariivita sp.
ACGCCAAGCAGCGCCAGCCCCCCTGCAAGGGCCTGCACCAGGCGCCTGCCGCGCAAGACTGCGGTGATGCTCCTCTTCATCGGCGGCGAGTATGCGCGTCGGTCGCGGCCTTGACCAGCGCGGCGTCAGCCGTCACGCCCGCGCTTTTCAAACCGGGGCAACATGGCCGAGAAATCGCGCCCGGCGCCGTCCTCTTCCTCGACGAAGCGGGCATAAAGCGCCATGGCGGCGGCGCCCATCGGCGTGTCGGCATCCGCCGCCTCGGCCGCCTGCTGCGACAGGCGCAGGTCCTTGAGCATCAGGTCGGCGGCGAATCCGGGCTTGTAGCCGTTGTCGGCGGGGCTTTGCGGGCCGACGCCGGGGGCGGGGCAATAGGCGTTCATCGTCCAGGAATAGCCCGACGACGTGGACACCACGTCGAACATCGCCTGCCGGTCGAGCCCTAGCTTGTCGGCCAGCGCGAAGGCCTCGCAGGTGGCGATCATGGTGACGCCCAGGATCATGTTGTTGCAGATCTTGGCCGCCTGACCCGCGCCGGATCCGCCGCAATGCACCGCCTTCTGGCCCATGATGTCGAAGAGCGGCTTCGCCTTTTCGAAGGCCGCCTCGCTGCCGCCCGTCATGAAGGTCAGCGTGCCGGCGGCCGCACCGCCCACACCGCCAGAGACAGGTGCATCAACCGGAAGAAGCCCAGCCTTTTCAGAGATTTCTGCGACGATCCTTGCGCTGTCGACATCTACGGTCGAACAATCGACAAAGCCCGCGCCCGGCGTCATGGCGGGGATGATCTGGTCGGCCACGGCGCGCAGGATCGCGCCGTTGGGCAGCATGGTGATGACCACATCCGCACCGGTGGCGGCCCCGGCTGCGCTGTCGGCGGGGATCACCCCGTCCACGGTCACGCCCGAGATGTCGAAGCCGGTCACCGTGTGTCCCGCCTTCGCCAGGTTCGCCGCCATCGGCGCGCCCATGTTTCCCAGTCCGATAAACCCGATCTTCATGGGCTTTCCCTTTCTTGTCAGTCGAATGTCAGCGTGTCCGCGCCCAGCGGCATCAGCATCCGTGCCACCGATGTCAGCGGCACGTCCCCTTCCGCATATTGCCAGCGCGGGTTGCGATCCTTGTCAATGATCTGAGCCCGGATTCCTTCGAGGAAGTCGGCATGCTCCATTGCGCGGAAGGTGAACCGGTATTCCAGTTCCAGCGCCCGGCGGATGGTCAGAGACGCGACGATCCGCAGCCGGTGCACGATCTCGATCGTGCAGGCGACCGACAGGGGCGAGTTGCGCGTCAGAGCCTTCAAGGTCTCGGCGGCGAAATCGCCCCCGTCGGCCTTGAGCGCGTTGATCACATGCACCCGCGCCTCGCCCCCGAACAGCGCGTCTATCTGCGGCTGCAGGGCCGGAAGGCGGCCATCGGGCGGGGTTTCGGCCATGGTCTCGATACAGGCGGGGTCGCCACTGGCGACCAGCTGCGCCGTGAGGTTTGTCCACATCGATTGCGGGATGTAAGCATCTGCGAAGCCAGCATAAATAGCATCTGCAGGACCCATCCGCGCGCCTGTGGCCCCGAGGTATTCGCCCAGCCGCCCCGGCGCCAGCGCGAGCATCAGCGTCCCGCCCACATCCGGCACCAGACCGATGCCGCATTCCGGCATGGCGATCTGGCTGGTTTCCCCCACCACCCGGTGCGTCCCGTGACATCCCAGTCCCACACCGCCCCCCATGGTGAAGCCCTGCATCAGGCTGACCACGGGTTTGGGATATTCGAACAGCTTCGCGTTCAGCCGGTATTCGTCGCGCCAGAAGCGGCGGCCATAGTCGAAATCGCCCGCCCTGCCGGTGGCGTACAACTCGGCGATATCGCCGCCCGCGCAGAAGGCCTTGTCACCCGCCGCGTCGAAGAGAATCAGCGCCACGCGGTCATCTTCGCGCCACTGGTCCACTGCCGCCTCGATCGCGGTGCACATCTCGTAGGTCATCGCGTTCAGCGCGGCAGGGCGGTTCAGCGTGATGCGGCCCGCGCGGCCCTCGATGCGGATCTCGACGTCGCTCATGCCGCGCCCCGAGTTTTCTGCGAAAACTCGCGGTTCCGATCATTCGCAGAATGATCGCCCATCACGCGCGGTCCGCCAGCATGTGACGCGCGACGATCATGCGCATGATCTCGTTCGTGCCTTCCAGGATCTGGTGCACCCGAAGGTCGCGCACCAGTTTCTCGATCCCGTAATCGGCCAGATAACCATAGCCGCCATGCAGTTGCAGGCATTGATCCACCACCTTCGACCCGGCTTCGGTGACGAATTTCTTGGCCATGGCGCAGAATTTGGTGGCGTCCGGTGCGCCCTGATCCAGCTTCCACGCTGCCTGCCGCAGGAAGGTGCGCGCCGCCTGCAATTCGATCTCCATGTCGGCCAGCCGCCATTGCAGCCCCTGGAACTGGTCTATGGATTGCCCGAAGGCCTTGCGCTCGCCCATGTAGCGCAGCGTCGCGTCCAGCGCGGTCTGTGCCGCCCCCAGCGAACAGGCCGCGATGTTGAGCCGACCGCCATCGAGCCCCATCATCGCATAGCGGAAGCCCTGGCCCTCTTCGCCCACAAGGTTGCCCGCCGGCACCTGGCAATCGTCGAACTGCACCTGAGCCGTCGGCTGCGACCGCCAGCCCATCTTCTCCTCCAGCCCGCCAAAGGACAGCCCCGGCGTGCCGTCCTCGACATAAAGCGTCGAGATGCCCTTGGGTCCGTCGCCCCCCGTGCGCAGCATGCAGACATAGGCGTCCGAATAGCCCCCGCCCGAGATGAAGGCCTTGGTCCCGTTCACGACATAACCGTCATTCGTCCGCTCCGCGCGCGCTTTCAGCGCCGCCGCGTCCGATCCCGCTCCGGGTTCGGTCAGGCAATAGGACAGGACCGTGTTCATCGCCAGAACGTCCGGCATGACCCGCGCCTTCAACTCCTCGCCCGCGAAACTGTCGAGCATCCTGGCGCACATGTTGTGGATCGACAGGAAGGCCGCGACCGAAGGGCAGGCCATCGACAGCGCCTCGAAGACGAGCGTCGCGTCAAGCCGGCCAAGCCCCGCGCCGCCCGCCTCCTCCGAGACATAGAGCCCGCCGAAGCCCAGCTCGCCCACGCGCGGCCAAAGCTCCTTCGGAATCGTGCCTTCGGCCTCCCATTTCCGGGCGAAGGGGGCGATCTGTTCCTGCCCGAAGGCATGGGCCATATCGAAGATGGCGGTCTGTTCCTCGGTCAGCGCGAAATCCACGGGGTCTCCTCCCTTTCCGGCGACGAATTAATTGAACAGACGTTAATTAACGCGGCCTCAGACGGCGATCAATCTGCAATACTGCAAAGCGACCTTGCACCAAAGACCACAGGCGCCGAGGGGGTCAGGACATCACCGAACCCCCGGCGGTGCCGGTCCGTCAATCAGCCTGTCCCCGGTAGGGGCGCAGACAAACGGTCAGAGAAGCAGCACCTGCGTGCCGATCTGCACCATGCCGTACAGCTCTTCGATATGCGGGTTGTAAAGCCCGATGCAGCCCGAGGAACTCTGCCGCCCGATCTTGCGCGTGTCATGCGTGCCATGGATCAGATAGGCGGGCCAGGTGAGGTAGAGCGCATGCGTGCCCAGCGGGTTGCCGGGGCCTGCGGGCATGAAGACCGGCAGGCTCGGGTCACGCTTGCGCATGTTCTCGGTCGGCGTCCAGGTCGGGCCGGTGATCTTGCGCACCACCTCTGTGCGGCCGCGCCGGGTCATTTCGTCGGTCATCGGCACCGAAGAGGGATACAGGCGATAGGTCTGCCCGTCCGGCCCCCAGTAATGCACCGCCCGGCTCGAGATGTCAGCGAGGATCGCACCGTTGCCCAGCCGGTCGAAATGATCCTGCCAGGTGCGCGTCTTGAACGACGACACATTGCGCCGCACCGGTTGCTGGTCGCGGATCACGGGTTCGTTCTGGGGAAAGGCCTGATCCCAGCTGTCCGGGGTCTGGGCGCGGACGACGGCGGGGGTCATCAGCGCGGCGCCGGTCGCCAGAAGCATGTTGCGGCGGGAAATCCTGCGGTCGGCCATTCTCGTCTCCATCCGGAACGAACGGGTGTTTCACCGGCCATCCTATACTGCAACCGCCCCGCCCGCAAAAGGCAGGGAAAGCTCACTTTTCTGTGGGTGTTGCGGGGCGGCGTCGCAGCGCCGCCCCGCATCCGGTCACTCCATCACGGGGATCGAGAATTCGCCGCCTTCCTTGATCCCGGAGGGCCAGCGCGCCGTGATCGTCTTGGTGCGCGTGTAGAACTTGAACGCGTCGGGGCCGTGCTGGTTCAGATCGCCGAACATGGATTTCTTCCAGCCGCCGAAGGTGTGATAGGCCAGCGGCACCGGGATCGGCACGTTCACGCCGATCATCCCGATGTTGATGCGGTTGGCGAAGTCGCGCGCGGTGTCGCCGTCTCGGGTGAAGATCGCGGTGCCGTTACCGTATTCGTGGTCCATCGCCAGCTTCAGCGCCTCTTCATAGGTCTTGGCGCGCACTGTCGACAGGACCGGCCCGAAGATCTCGGTCGTGTAGATGTCCATGTCGGCGGTGACATTGTCGAAGAGATGCGGGCCCACGAAGAAGCCGTTCTCGTATCCCTGCAGCGCGAAGCCGCGACCGTCGACCACCAGCTTGGCGCCCTGATCGACGCCCGACTGCACCAGGCGTTCGATATTGGCCCTGGCGGCCGCGGTGACGACGGGTCCGTAATCCACGTCATTGCCCGCGGTGTAGGGGCCGACCTTCAGTTTCTCGATGCGCGGCACGAGCTTCTCGATCAGCCGATCGGCCGTTTCATCGCCCACCGGCACCGCGACCGAAATCGCCATGCAGCGTTCGCCCGCCGCGCCATAACCCGCGCCCACTAGCGCATCCGCCGCCTGGTCCAGATCGGCATCGGGCATGATGATCATGTGGTTCTTGGCGCCACCGAAGCACTGCACGCGTTTGCCGTTCGCGCAGCCGGTCGAATAGATGTATTCGGCGATCGGCGTCGATCCGACAAAGCCGATCGACTGGATCACCGGATGATGCAGGATGGCGTCCACCGCTTCCTTGTCGCCGTTGACGACCTGCAGCACACCCTTCGGCAGGCCCGCTTCCTCCATCAGTTCCGCCAGCATCAGCGGCACCGACGGGTCACGCTCGGAGGGCTTGAGGATGAAGGCGTTGCCGCAGGCGATGGCGGGCGCGAATTTCCACATCGGGATCATGGCGGGGAAGTTGAAGGGCGTGATGCCCGCCACCACGCCCAGCGCCTGGCGCATGGAATACATGTCGATGCCGGGGCCGGCGCTGTCGGTGA
>CAZNMV010000249.1:0-4006 GCA_964573835.1 uncultured Aestuariivita sp.
CGAACCCCTGCGCGGCCTGAGCGGGCGTCTGCATGGGCGCCTGCACGGTCACGGGCGCGGTGGCGACGGATGCGGCGGGCGCATCCCCTCCGCCCGACTGCGCCGCCGTGGCAAGCAAAAACAGGACGATATCGCGCATCTGACCTCCTGTGTCCCGGGACCCTCGGCAAGGGGGACGCCCGCACCGTCGGAATTGGGGTTTTGGCGGACCCGCCCGGGACCTATACTCGTTCAACCGAAGCAGACCCCGAACCGAGGGGCCGGGATCCGGCATGACCAGTCAACAGGCAAAACCGTCCGCGTTCAACATCCTCGTCGTCGGTCAGTCCGGGCGGCTTGGATACGAGGCGCTGCTGTTCGCGGCCTCGCTGCGCCACACCAACCCCGGGTTCGGCGGCCGCCTCTTCGTCGCCACCCCCCGCCCCGGCCCCTGCTGGAGCGGCGATCCGACGCTGAACGATCCCGATATCCTCGCAGCGCTCGACGAGCTGGGGGCCGAAATCCTGCCCTTCGACAACCGCCATTGGGGCGAACGCTATCCCAATGCCAACAAGATAGAAGCGCTCTCGGCGCTGCCCCCGAATGAGCCCTTCGTCTTCTTCGACACCGACACGCTAATCCTGGGCGATCTGGCGCGTGTGCCCTTCGATTTCGACCGGCCCACGGCCTCGCTCCGGCGCGAAGGGACATGGCCCGAGCTGGAGCTTTACGGCCCGGGTTATGGCGCGATCTGGAAATCGCTCTATGACCGCTTCGGGCTCGACTTCGCCGCAAGCCTCGATCTGACGCAGCCCGACGAATACTGGCGGCGTTATCTCTACTTCAACGCGGGCTTCTTCTTCTTCCGCTGCCCGGCCGAATTCGGCGCGCGCTATGCCGATTACGCGCTGTCGATCGAACGCGACCGGCCGCGCGAACTGGTCTGTCAGCAGCTTTTCCCCTGGCTTGACCAGATCGCGCTGCCGCTGGTGATCCACTCCTTCGGCGGCGGGCGCGACACGCTGCCTGCGGGCCTCATCGACGGCGAGGTGAGCTGTCACTACCGCATGTTCCCGCTGCTGTATGCGCGCGAGAGCGATCTCGCCGTGGCGGTGCTGGAAGAGATCGCCTCGCGCAACCGGCTCAAGCGCGTGCTCAAGCAATACGATCCGATCAAACGCATGGTCTATCAGGGCCGGGGCGAGAAGGTGCGCGCCCTGTTCGACCGCGACGCCCTGCCCCGGCGCGAACAGATGATCCGCAACCAGATCAAGAAGGCCGGCTTCTGGATGCGCTGAGGCGCACACCGTGCCAATATCGCCCCATGTTCGATGACCGCCCCCTCACGCTCGGCACGCTGTTGCGGCTGTTCTGGCTGCGCGTGACGCTGACCTGGGCGCTGACGCTGATCGAGACGGCGCTGTGGGTGCTGCTGCCGCTTCTGCTGG
Source organism: uncultured Aestuariivita sp. (assembly GCA_964573835.1). Lineage (GTDB taxonomy): Bacteria > Pseudomonadota > Alphaproteobacteria > Rhodobacterales > Rhodobacteraceae > JAGYKE01. The sequence goes on from CAZNMV010000249.1 coordinate 1,428, forward strand.
GCCTCACCATCGACGGGCTTCTCGCCCGCGAGATGGCGCCCTTCTGGCAGCTCTGCGGCGTGCTGGCGGCGCTCGTCGCGGTCGCGGTGCTGCGCCAGGTCATCGACACGCGCATCTTCGGCACGATGCGGGTGGAACTGGGTCAGGTGCTGGCCGAACGCAATCGCGGCCTGGCCGTATCGGCGCTGAACGCGCGCGTGCTGATGGCGCGCGAACTGGTCGACTTTCTCGAACAGGAGGTGCCGGTCCTCATGGCCGCCGTCGTTCAGCTGGTCGCCTCGGTCGTGATCCTGGCCACCTATCACTGGGTGCTGGCACTGGCGGCGGTCGTCACGGGGGGCTTCATGCTCATCGTCTACGCGCGCTTCCATGACCGGTTCTTCCGGCTCAACCGCGCGATCAACGCGCGCGCCGAAAAGCAGGTGCGCCTGCTGGAAACCCGCACCGGCCCCGCCTTCGGCCGTCACCTGCGCCTGCTGCGCCACTGGGAGGTGCGCCTTTCGGATACCGAGGCGCTGGTTTACGGGCTGATCTATGCGGTGCTCATGGCGCTGGTGGTTTTCAACCTGGGCTTCACCGCGCTTGTGATGGTGGCCAGCGCCGGGGCGATCTTCGCCATCGTCACCTATAGCTGGGAGTTCATGGACGCCGCCTTCAACCTGCCCGTGGCGCTGCAGCAATGGTCGCGGCTGAGCGAGATCATCGCGCGCATCAACAAGGCCCGCCCCGATCCCGACGACGCCGCCTGAGCAGGCCGGTTGTCACGCGCCTGCCGATCCCCTAACCAGATGCGCAGATCATTGAGGGAGTGAGACCCATGTCAGACGGACCCAGCTACGGCTTCGACACGCTGCAGATCCATGCCGGCGCCCGCCCCGACCCCGCCACCGGGGCACGGCAGACGCCGATCTACCAGACCACGGCCTATGTCTTCCGCGACGCGGACCATGCCGCCGCCCTCTTCAACCTTCAGGAAGTGGGCTACATCTATTCCCGCCTGACGAACCCGACCGTCGCGGTTCTGCAGGAACGCATCGCAACGCTGGAAGGTGGTGTCGGGGCGGTCTGCTGTTCGTCGGGACATGCGGCGCAGATCATGGCTTTGTTCCCGCTGATGGGCCCGGGGAAGAACATCGTCGCCTCGACACGCCTCTATGGCGGAACGGTGACCCAGTTCAGCCAGACCATCAAGCGCTTCGGCTGGTCGGCGAAATTCGTCGATTTCGACGATCTCGACGCGCTCAGCGCCGCCATCGACAATGACACCCGGGCGGTCTTCTGCGAAAGCGTGGCGAACCCCGGCGGCTATATCACCGACCTGCGCGCGGTGGCCGATGTGGCCGATGCGGCGGGCCTGCCGCTGATCGTCGACAACACGAGCGCGACGCCCTACCTCTGCCGCCCGATCGAACATGGCGCGACGCTGGTGGTACATTCGACGACGAAATACCTCACCGGCAACGGCACCGTCACCGGGGGCTGCATTGTTGATTCGGGGCGATTCGACTGGTCGGCATCCGACAAGTTCCCCTCGCTCAGCGCGCCGGAACCCGCCTATCACGGCTTGCGGTTCCACGAAACCTTCGGGCCGCTGGCCTTCACGTTCCACGGCATCGCCATCGGGCTGCGCGATCTGGGCATGACGATGAACCCCCAAGCCGCGCATTACACGCTCATGGGGATCGAGACGCTGTCGCTGCGCATGGAACGGCATGTCGAGAATGCCGTGAAGCTGGCGACCTGGCTCGAGAACGATCCGCGCATCGACTATGTCACCTATGCAGGCCTGCCGTCCTCGCCCTATCACGGCCGCGTCGCCAAGGTCTGCCCGAAAGGGGCGGGTGCGCTCTTCACCTTCGCGGTCAAGGGCGGCTACGACGCCTGCGTGAAGCTGGTCAATTCGCTTGAGATCTTCAGCCATGTGGCGAACCTCGGTGACACGCGCTCTCTCATCATCCACTCGGCCTCGACCACGCACCGCCAGCTGACGCCCGATCAGCAGCGCGCGGCGGGTGCCGCGCCGGAAGTGGTGCGCGTGTCGATCGGGATCGAGGATGCAGCCGACCTGATCGCCGATCTCGATCAGGCGCTGAGCCGGGCGACGGCCTGAACTCAGCCGCGCGCCCCCCGGCGGGGGGGCGCGCGGCTTCAGTCGGCGATGGCGAAGACCATCACGACACTGGCGGAATAACCCACCTCCCCCGCGGCGATGGGCATGTCGGCGGCGGCGCTGCGCGCCATTTCCATCATCATGGGCTGGGGCCGCATCATCCCCTGTTCGCTGATCGTCTGCACCGGTCCCAGCGTCACGCCCGCGGCCGCCGCCATCTCTTCTGCCTTCGCGCGGGCATCGGCCACGGCCTGCGCACGCGCCTGCGACAGCAACGCGGCCGGATCGGCCACCGCGAAGCTCAGACCGCCCAGCGCATTGGCCCCGTCGCTGACTGCCGCATCCAGCACCCCGCCCAGCGCCGACAGATCGCGCACCCGGACGCTCAGCGTGATCGCCGCCTCGAACCCGGTGACGCGCGGACCATTCTCTGACGCGGTGCGGTGATCCCAGACCGGATTGAGCGAGA
>CAZNMV010000249.1:4016-5340 GCA_964573835.1 uncultured Aestuariivita sp.
TGTCGCGCGCCTCGATCCCCGCCGCGTCCAGCCGCGCCATGACCGCGCCCACCGCGGCGGCGGTCAGATCCATCGCCCCCCGCGCCGTAGGCGCGGTGTTGCGCGCACCTATGCTGACCACGGCCATGTCGGGTTCGGCCTGCACCTCGCCCGACCCGGTCACGGTGATGGTGCGCGCGGCCTCCGCCAGCGCCGGCAGGGGCAGCACCAGCGCCAGGATCAGCGCACAGGTTCGGATCGGGGTCATGGGGTCACTCCATCAGCATGCTCCATGCCAGCAAGACCGCATCAGCGCCGCTGCGCAAGTGTTGACGGCATCTGAGCTTTCCCTCGGCAAAGACCTGCTGTAAGCTTCGCGCACCGGCGCGTGGGAGCAGCGCGCCCAGTCCAAGCTGCCGAAAGCGCAAGATGAAACCGGATTTCGCGCTCAGTCTGTCGTTCGAGGGCATAAGCCTTCTTGCCCGCGCGGCGGGCGGCTGGCGCGTGGCCGGCGAGGCGGCGCTCGACGCGCCCGATCTGGGGCAGGCGCTGGCCGGTCTGCGCGCGCAGGCAGTGGACCGGGACGGGGCCGCCTTCCGCACGAAACTGATCATTCCGCGCGACCAGATCCGCTATCTGACGGTCGAAACCGGGCATCTGTCCGCCACCGACCGCCATGCGGAAGTGCGCCGCGCACTGGACGGCGCGACCCCCTACACGGTCGACGAACTCGTCTATGATTTCTGCGAGGACGGGTCCCAGACCCATGTCGCCGCCGTCGCCCGCGAAACGCTGGACGAGGCCGAGGCCTTCGCGGTCGATCACCGCTTCAACCCGATGAGCTTTGTCGCCATCCCCGGCGACGAGGCGTTTCTGGGCGAGCCGTTCTTCGGCACCACGCAGTTTTCGCGCAAGGCGCTGAGCCCGGGCGAGAGGGTGGAACCCGACGGCGTCGCCGTTGTCGTCATCGGCCCGCTCGCTGACGAAGCACCCCAGGCGCACCCCGAACCCGAACCCGACGGACAGCCACTGCCCGGCTTTTCCACACGCCGCGCGGCGGGCGCTGCGCCCGCGTTCGGCGGGGCGACGCGCGCGCCCACGCCCCCCGCGACGGCGCAGATCAGCCCGCGCATCACAATCGCCGAACCCGCGGCCGACATGGCTGCGGCCCCCGCCGCGCCCACGCCCGACGTCCGGCCCGCCACCCCGACCGCGCGCCCCTTGCCCGGCCCCGACCGCCCGGCCGAGACCCCCGCCGCCCGGCCTGCCCCCACCCCGCCTGCCCCCACCCCGCCCGCCCCCGCCGCCGACAGGCTGCGCGTTTCGGCCCCAGCCCTGGGCTGCG
>CAZNMV010000250.1:0-5335 GCA_964573835.1 uncultured Aestuariivita sp.
CGCCTATGTCCTGCCTCTGGGCGGGAAGGGATCCGACACGGTGCTGAAGATACTGGCGCGGAACAAGGCGGAATTGCGCCGCCTTGTCGGGCGCAGGCTGGGGCTGAAATACACGCCCGATCTGCGCTTTCAGCTCGACGAGACCTTCGATCGCATGGACGACACGCGCCGCATGATGTCCCAGGATGTCGTGCGCCGGGACGTGGAGACGTGAGGGCGGCTGCCGCTGCAGCCATGATCCTTGCGGCCGCCGCCGCGCAGGCCGAGCCCGTCACCTGCCGCGAAGCCGATCAGGGAACCAACCGCTATGCGGTCTGCGAGGTGGACGCGGCCACCGCCGATCTGCGCCTGTTTCTCGCCGACGATCAGGGCGTGGTCTACGGGCAGTTCTTCGCCATCGACCGCGCGCTGCGGGCGCAGGGGCAGCGGCTTGCCTTCGCGATGAACGCGGGCATGTATCACGAAGACCGCGCACCGGTGGGATACTACGTCGAGAACGGCGTCGAACGGCAGCGGCTCATGCGCGGGGCGAGCCCCGGCAATTTCGGGCTGGTGCCGAACGGGCTGCTCTGCATCGGACAGGGCGAGGCGCGGGTGATCGAAACCGAAGCCTTCGCCGCCGCGCCGCGCGACTGCCGCTTCGCGACGCAGTCGGGGCCGATGCTGGTGATCGACGGCGACCTGCATCCGCGCTTTCTGGCAGAGAGCACATCGCGTTTCGTGCGCAACGGGGTGGGCACGTCGGATGACGGAACGCGCGCGGTCTTCGTGATCTCGCGCAACCCGGTCACGTTCCACGAATTCGGGCGCTTCTTCCGCGACGACCTTCGCCTGAACCAGGCGCTTTACTTCGATGGCAGCATCTCGCGTCTGTACGCCCCGCAGATCGGTCGCAACGATGCGGGGTTCCGCATGGGGCCGGTCGTGGGCGTGGTCGCCCCCTTGGGCGATTGACCCCGCCCCGATGCCCGGGGTAAGCCCCGCGCGCCGTTCAGGACGCGACAAGGGGGGCGCATGGCACGCAACAAGGGGCGCAACATTTCCGGCTGGTTGGTGGTGGACAAGCCCGCGGGCCTGACCTCGACCGCCGTGGTGAACAAGGTGCGCTGGGCCTTCGACGCGAAGAAGGCGGGGCATGCCGGCACGCTCGACCCCGAAGCGACGGGCGTTCTCGCCATTGCCTTGGGCGAGGCGACGAAGACCGTGCCTTACGTCACAGACGCGCTGAAAGCCTATGCCTTCACCATGCGGCTGGGTCAGGCGACGAACACCGACGACGCCGAAGGCGAGGTGATCGCGCAAAGCGATCTGCGCCCGTCGGATGACACGATCAAGGCCGCGCTGTCCGCCTTCGTGGGCGAGATCATGCAGGTGCCGCCGAAGTTCTCGGCCGTCAAGATCGACGGGGAACGCGCCTACAAGCTGGCGCGCGACGGCGAGGAGTTCGAGGTCGAAGCCCGCCCCCTCTGGGTCGAGGAACTGGTGATGACCGACCGGCCCGACGCCGATCACGTCACGCTCGAGATGACCTGCGGCAAGGGCGGCTATGTCCGCGCCATCGCCCGCGATCTGGGCGCGGCGCTGGGCTGCCACGGCCATGTCCAGACCTTGCGCCGCCTGTGGTCGGGGCCTTTCACCGCCACCGAGGGGCTGACGCTCGACCGGATCGAGGCGCTGGCGCGCACGCCCGAACTCGACACCCATCTGCGCCCGCTGGAAGAGGGGCTGGCCGATCTGCCCGAACTGCGCTGCACCGCAGAAGGGGCGGCGCGTCTGCGCAACGGCAATCCCGGGATGGTGCTTGCCTCGGACGTCGAATACGGGGACGAGGCCTGGGCGTCGTTCCAGGGCCGCGCCGTCGCGGTCGGAACCTACAAGGCGGGCGAATTGCACCCGTCGCGGGTATTCGTGGCGTGACGGCGATCACCCGCACCCATGTGAAGGGCGACGCGCCGTCAGTCGCGGTCTATTCCCCCTGCGAACGCTACCGCTACAGCCTGACGCGCACATGGGACGATGCGGGCCGCCGCGTGACCTTCGTGATGCTGAACCCCTCGACCGCGACCGAGGTGCAAAATGACCCGACCGTCGAACGCTGCGAACGCCGCGCCCGCGCACTGGGCTATGGCGCCTTCTGCGTGACCAACATCTTCGCCTGGCGCGACACCGATCCGCGCCTGATGCGCGCCGCCGCCGATCCGGTCGGGCCGCTCAACGACGACGCGATCCTGCGGGCCGCCGCCTGGGCCGACCGCGTGGTCGCGGCCTGGGGCACGCATGGCGCGCATCTGGGCCGCGGGCCGGAGGTGGAACGTCTTCTGCGCGGGGCGGGGCACGATCTTTACCATCTGGGCCTGAGTCAGGGCGGCCATCCGCGCCACCCGCTTTACGTCGCCTATGCGCAGACGCCGGACCTTTGGGTCGCGGGTTAACCGCTTTACCAACGACTCCGATCCCTTTTGACCCTGTGCGCCCCGGCATGAGATTGTCCCTCCCCGGCGGGGGCCGGTTTGTATGTGGGGCGCGGGCGATGTTTCTTCTGGCCGGGATACTCGGGCTGATCGCGATCGGCGCGGCGGGCCTTGCGGGAATGATGGACGGCGATGACGACGACGCGGATGCGCCCGAGGACGATGTTATCCCGGCGGATCACTCTCCCATTCAACCTCTTCCCGCTCCGGGCGATGCGGCCGGCCCCGCCCCGATCACGGGCAGCGACGGCGACGATACGCTGGTTGGCACCGATCTGGCGGACGTCATCCTGGGCCTTGGCGGCAATGACGAAATCGGCGGCTATGGTGGCGACGACAGCATCGACGGGGGGACAGGCGACGATTCCCTGCACGGCATGGCGGGCGACGACACGCTGGGCGGCGGCGCTGGTGCCGACACCCTGCATGGCGAGGCGGGCGATGATCTGATCCTGGGCGCTGCGGACGGCGACGAAGCCTTCGGACATGACGGCGACGATACGCTTCTGGGCGGCGACGGCGCGGACAGCCTTCAGGGTTCCGCAGGCGACGATCTGATCCTTGGCGAAGCAGGGGACGACACGCTGCATGGCGGTCTGGGCGACGACACGCTGGCGGGCGGCATGGGCGCGGATGCGCTCTTTGGCGGGTGGGGGAATGACCTGATCTCGGGCGTCGTCTTCGAAGAGACCGACGGCGCCGATTTCCTGAATGGCGGCGGCGACGATGACACGATCATCGCCGGCGCGGGCGACATCGTCACCGCTGGCGACGGGGCGGATATGCTGATCTTCGGCACCTGGGTGCAGGCCGATCCCGCCACGGTGATGGATTACGACGGCAGCGCCGACCGGCTCATCATGGTCTGGGATGATCCCGCCCTGCCCGACCCGGCCATCGAACTGCAGCCCAACCCGGATGATCCCGCCGTCACCGATCTTTGGGTGAACGGGCAGCATGTCGCCATGCTGCGCGGCGACGTCCCCGATGCCTGCGACATCGCGCTGATCACCCCAACCGAAGCGGCGGCGCTGGGCCTGCACGGGGCCTGATCGCGAAACCCCTTTGCAAAAGGGCCCCGCGGGCTTATACGCCCCCATCCGCCCGGGATTCGGGGGGATGCCTCCACGGGCCTGTGCTGGACGACATCCCGGCCTGCGCCATGACCCCAACCTGAAGAAGGAGACCCCGATGTCGATTACTGCTGAAGAAAAACAGCGCGTCATGAAGGAATATGCGACCAAGGACGGCGATACCGGTTCGCCGGAAGTGCAGGTCGCCATCCTCAGCTCGCGGATCGCGACGCTGACGGAACACTTCAAGACCCACAAGAAAGACAATCACGGCCGCCGTGGCCTGCTGAAGATGGTCGCACAGCGCCGCAAGCTCTTGGACTATCTCAAGGCCAAGGAAGAAAGCCGCTATCAGTCGATCATCGAACGGCTGGGCCTGCGCCGCTGAGCGCGCCCGCAAGGCAAGACCCCGAACGCCCGCCCACCGGCGGGCGTTTTCATGTCAATTGCCTGCCGCCTCGGTCCGGCGGATGAAATCGGCGATGCGCGCGCCGATTGCGTCGCTCGCCTTCTGAGACGGATGCACCATGTCTCCGGCATGATAGCTCCGGTCGCCCGGCGGCACGAGATCGGCAAGCGACAGGAAGTGGACGCCCGAGCGCGCCGCCGCCATGCGCGACAGCCGCTGCTCAAGTTCATCGCCTTCGTCGCGGCATTGTTCGATGGGCGAGCCGGTCCCGGGGCTACGCAGATACCCCAGATAGATCACCTGCGCGCCCGACGCTGTGATGCGGTCGACCAGCTGCACGATGTCGCCCTGCCCTGCATCGGGGGTGATCATGCGGTTCATCCGCCGGTCACAACCCATGCAGCCGCAACCCAGCCACAAATCGTTGCCGCCACCGTTCAGGATCACCCAGTCCCATTGCCCGCCCGGGTATTGTTCGGAAATCCGCATGCCCATCGCGCCGCTGATCGGCAGAGGGTTCACCACCTTCGCGCCTGACACCGACCGGTCGATCACCTGTTCGCCCAGCCGCGCCTCGACCCGGTCCGAGATGGACGCCCCGTCCGAGGAATGCGACGCCAGAAGGGAATCCCCGATGGCAAGGATGCGCGCGGGGTTGTTCGGGTTGATCGTCTCGCCGCAGCCGGCAATCAGGAAAACGAAGGCGCACAGCACGCGCATCACGTATCGCATCAGGTATCCTCTGCTTTCTGCCTGCCCGCGCGCGCACTCGGCGCACCGCCCTGTCCGATCCGGCCCAGCCGGACGATACCGCCCGTCCGTGGCGAAAATGAGGCAGCCGCGCGCTTTGCCTTTGCGGCCCCCGGGGCTGGGCGCTAAGGCAGTCGGATGGAGATTTTCGTCGTCACCGCACCGGGGCTCGAAGCCCATCTTGCCGACGAGGCGCGCGAGGCGGGCTTCGCCGTCGCGGGCACGATCCCGGGCGGCGTGACCCTGACCGGCGACTGGCCTGAGGTCTGGCGCGCCAACCTGACCCTGCGCGGCGCGGTGCGCGTTCTGGCGCGGGTCGCGTCCTTCCGCGCAATGCATCTGGCGCAACTGGACAAGCGGGCGAAGAAACTGCCGTGGAGCGACTGGCTGCGCCCCGACCGCCCTGTCCGGGTCGAGGCCACCTGCCGCAAGTCCCGCATCTATCACGACCGCGCCGCCGCGCAGCGTCTCGAAGACGCGTTGGGCGATGCGGGCCTGACCTTGTCGCCCGACGCGGCCATCGTGGTGCGCCTGCGGATCGAGGATGACCTCGCCACGATCTCGCTCGATACCTCGGGGCCGTCGCTGCACAAGCGCGGCCTGAAGGAACAGGTGAACAAGGCACCGATGCG